>JABFSR010000170.1 GCA_013140495.1 Verrucomicrobiota bacterium | reverse complement strand
CGGTTTGGAGTGCGCCCGTCCCCGGGCACAGCAACATGGAACGGCTGTGGCGCATAAGTTGTTCAATCATCCTCAGAATGTTCACGCTGCTGCGCCCGGGGACGGGCGCACTCCAAACCGGAGTTTTCATTGCGCGAGATTTCATCTGGCAGCAGGACGATTATCCGGCAAGTACGGTGATGTGCAATGAAAAGCACAGGGTGTGCGGCGAGACGCACAGTTCCCGGCGCGCTCCGTTTGTGGTAAAAGGATCGTGAAGTAGTTCGGCGAACCAACCTCACCTCAGCTTATGAAAAAGTCATCTGCGCTTCGGAACAGTGTTCTCGCATTGGCAACCATTGTCGCCATGCTCTGCGCTCCGACCCTGACCCGCGCCGCTTTGGTGGCGGCGTGGGGCGACAACACGTATGGCCAGACCCGGCTTCCCGTTGGCGTAAGCAGCATCAAGGCGATTGCCGGGGGTGATTATCACAGTTTGGCGCTGAGGAGCGATGGGACAGTCGTCACTTGGGGATTGAACAATCAGGGCCAGATTGATTACCCGTCCGGTTTGGCGAACGTGAAAGCAATTGCCGCCGGCGGCAATCACTGTTTGGCGCTCAAGGTGAATGGCAGCGTCATCGCGTGGGGAAGCAATTTCTATGGCCTGACAGATGTGCCAGGCAATTTGTCAAGGGTGGCAGCGATTGCATGCGGAGCGCTGCACAATCTCGCCCTGAGTGCTGACGGAACTGTGGTCGCGTGGGGTTACAACCTCAATGGAGAAACCAATGTCCCCGCCGGAGTGTCGGGTGCCATTGCGATCGCGGCCGGCGCGAACCACAACCTCGCGTTGAAAGCCGACGGTTCAGTGGTTGCTTGGGGCAATAACTCCTACGGTCAAACGAACGTCCCATCAGATTTGTCGGACGTCGTGGCGATTGCCACACACGGTAATTTCAACCTGGCCTTGAAAGCCAATGGCACGGTGACCGCGTGGGGGGAGAACCTCCAAAACCAGACCAATGTTCCGGCTGGTTTGTCGAATATCACGGCCATCGCGGCCGGCTTCTACCACGCAATGGCACTCACGACCGACGGCACAGTGGTCACTTGGGGCGGCAATTCTTATGGGCAGTCGGCGGTGCCGACCGGTTTGTCGAATGTGACAGCGATTGCCGCCAGCGGTTATCACAGCCTGGCCTTGGTGCCGGATGGCCCGCCCCAAATTCTTTTGAATCCTGAGAGCCAGAGCGTGCCTTACACTTCAACCGTAATCTTCTCGGCTCTCGGCACAGGCGGTGGGTCGCTAAGTTATCGGTGGTTCTTCAATGGGTCGCCGATCAACCTAAGCAATGTCCGGGTATCCGGCGCGACCACTCCCACGCTTACAATCTCGACCCTCCAATTCTCCGACATCGGAACTTATGCAGCAGTTGTCAGCAATCCGTTTGGATCCGTCATCAGCAAGGGTGCAACGCTCAACGTCATCAGCCCGCCGTTT
This sequence comes from Verrucomicrobiota bacterium, assembly GCA_013140495.1. Classification (GTDB taxonomy): domain Bacteria; phylum Verrucomicrobiota; class Verrucomicrobiia; order Limisphaerales; family JADLHS01; genus JADLHS01. Next base: position 12,551 of record JABFSR010000170.1, on the reverse strand, counting down.
ATCGCACTGCAACCGGTGGGAAGCACAGTGCGGGCGGGTTCGTCCATGTCCATCCAAGCGGTGGCCAGCGGCACACCGCCATTGTTGTATCAGTGGAACTTCAACGGCACGAATATTCCCGGCGCAACGAACACCTATCTCTCGCTCCTCAATGTTCAACCATCCGATTCAGGGGACTACTACATGATGGTCGCGAACACTTACGGCTCCACGCAAACGGTCTCCGCCACGCTCACGGTCACGGACAGCCCGCCTTACATTTTGCAGCAGCCATACGTCCCGCTTCCGGGTCAAAGAACCGCCACCAGCACCGTGGCACCGATCGGTGGTGGCGTGACCATCAACTTTACTGCGCGCGGCTCGCTGCCGTTGAGTTACCAGTGGCGTTTCAACGGCGTGGACATTCCCAATGCCACCAACACAACATTGACCATGACCAACCTGCAATACAATCAGGCTGGTTATTACAACGTGGAGGTGAACAACTCTTTCGGAACAACAAACAGCGCCAAGTTTTTCCTGAACGTCTCCCAGGTTTTGATCGCGGGTACGCCCTTTGCCAGCAACATCAATACGCCGTTGGGATTGTCCAACGTGATTGCCGTGGCAGCGGGTGGATCGCACGTCATGGCCTTGCGATCCGACGGCACGGTGCGGACGTGGCTGGCAAATGGGAACTTCATCTTTGAACAGGGGTATGCGGTCACCAACATCCCCGGATCGGTGACGAATATCATTGCCATTGCCGCAGGGCTTAACCATTGCCTGGCGTTGCGCTCGAACGGAACAGTTGTGGCCTGGGGTTCAGCAGGCACGCATACCAACGTGCCGACAACCTTGTCGAATGTGGTTTCCATCGCTGCCGCAACTTCTCGAAGTTATGCCGTAAAGGCTGATGGGACGATTACAGGTTGGGGCGCGTCGGCAACGATACCGACTGGGCTGACAAACGTGGTCGCGGTCGTCGCCGGGTCATCGCAGAACCTGGCCTTGAAGCGCGATGGGACAGTTACTGCTTGGGGGAATGGATCGCTCGCCTCCGTGCCGCCGGGCATATCAAACGTCATCGCGATTGCAGCGGGCTCGATTCAGAACCGGGCGTTACGGCAGGACGGGACGGTGGTTGCTTGGAGTTCTTCTTCTGGTTTCATCACCGAAACCGAGTCTGTCGGGATTCGCCAGTCCATCCCGCTTAGCAACGTGATCGCAATCGCTGTCGGCAGTAGTGTCAGTATGACATTGAAACAAGACGGAACGATCCGGTCATCCGAACTCGAAAAAATCGGGTTGACAGTTTCAAACAATATCAGCGCCATCGCAGCGGGCGGCGTGCAATCGGGCTTTGGCGTCATGGTATTTGGCGGCGGTTCGCCGAACATCACACTCCATCCCTACAGCCAGATCGTGCTGCGGAGCAATACGGTCCGTCTCCACTCACGCGCCGCCGGCGTACAGCCCATGCGCTATCAGTGGCTGCTGGATAATCTGCCGCTACCGGGCGCCACGAACTCCTCGCTGATCCTGAGCAATTTTCTTGGCAAGGACACGGGCGCGTATCGAATGATTGCCTCGAACGCCTTGGGCACGGTTGCGAGTCAGATTGCGCGCATCTCGATTCCGTTCAACACCAATCTGGCGGCGGCGCTCAACACGAACAATTGGTTTTGGGGCAGCATTGAACGCACACCGGCCTGGTTCGCCCAGAATGGCGAGACGCATGATGGTGAAGTGGCGGCGCAGAGCGGCGTGATCGCTAACAATCAGCAATCCGATCTGCAAACCACCATCACCGGCCCGGGCACGCTGAGGTTCTGGTGGAAGGTTTCGTCCGAGGAAGGTTTCGACTTCCTGCATTTTTACCTCGACAAAACGGCCACGCCGCTCGTGAGCATTTCGGGTGAGGCGGATTGGGAGCAAAAGACTTTCGCAATTCCAACAGGCGTTCATACGCTCCGGTGGACTTATGTAAAAGACGTGAGCGTGAGCGCCGGACGCGACGCAGGCTGGCTGGACGAAGTTTTCTTCACGCCGAATCCGCCGGTCATCACTCGACAGCCAGAGCCGAACCTCAGTCTCCCCGCGGGAGCAAGCGCCGGCTACAAGCTTGAGGTGAGCGGTGTTGGGCCGTTCAGTTATCAATGGTTCAAAGACGGAAACAGTCTGCTCGGCGCCACGCAAACCTTCCTCAACGTGCCCGGTGTCAACCGGCGCAGTTCGGGGACGTACCGCGTGCAAGCCTCAAACGCAGGCGGCAGCGTCATGAGCAGCAACGCAGTGCTGAAGGTCATCGTACGACAGCGGATGGGTTCAATTCACCGGGCCACGGATGGCAGCCTGGAAATTACGTCGCGCGACGCCGATGGCGGAGAGTTGATTCCGTCAGACCTGCCGTTGTTCGAAGCTCAGGCCAGCACGAACCTGATTCACTGGCAGACGTTGCCGGACGTCCTCAGCGTAACGAATGGCTCGCTGTTGTTGCGGGACGTTGATGCAAATCACTGGCCGCAGCGATTCTATCGGGTGGTGGAGCGTTGATGTGCCGGCAACCTTTGCAGGTGTGCGGCGAGACGCACAGGGTGTGCGGAGCAACAACCACTGTTCAAAACAATTTGATGAATTAAAACAGGCGACGTTCAACAACCACAAAACAAACCTATGAGAATTCAACATTCAAACGTCCATCTGCAAAACCGGGTTCAAACCGGACGCATCCGCGTCGCACCTGCGTTCACATTGATCGAACTGCTTGTTGTCATCGCCATCATCGCGATCCTGGCGGCGCTCATCTTGCCCGCGCTTGCAAAGGCAAAAGTCAAAGCCAGGACGGTCGCTTGCGTGAACAATCAAAAGCAACTGGTGACGGCATCGGCGATGCACAGTTCCGACAACAACGGCGCGATGGCCGGGAACCTTCCTGATGGAAGTGGAGTCAACAACTGGGTGAAGGGAAACATGGCGGTCGCCGCTGATGCGGTGAACAAGACGCTGATCCAGCAGAGCGCGCTCTTTCCGTATGCCAGTTCGCTCGGCACGTTTCATTGTCCACAGGACAATTCAGCCACTGCCGCCGGCCCGCGCCTGCGCAGCTATTCGATGAACGGTTGGATCGGCAGCCGCTACATGGACACGCACCCGGCGGGAACAGGTTATCGAACGTTCGTCAAGGACAGCGAACTTGCCGCCGGCGGGGCATCGTCTCTCTGGTTGCTGGCCGATGAACACGGAGCAACGATCGGTACCGGATTTTTCACGGTGACCATGGACGACAGCCGTCCGTTCGCGAGTTTCCCCGCCACACATCACAACGGCGCATTCACACAAAGTTACTTTGATGGCCATGTTGAAGCGCCCGTGCTGAAAGACCCCGAGACGTGGGGCGCATTACCAACGAATCCGACGTGGGGGACTGATTGGGGGCAAAGAAGGATAAAAATCTCACAGACGAACATTGACTGGCAGCGGCTCAAACGGAACACGACGATTCTTTGACAGCGAACAACCGGCATGAAGCTTCGCGCCGCGTCATAAAACAACGTGTGCGTTGAAACGCACAGTGCCCTGATTGGGCGGCGTAGAGTAGTCTTCCGCGATAAAAGTTGTGTTCAAGCGGCATTCAATCAGACGGGGCACGCTAGGAACGATCACTCCAGCCGGAAGGAGGTTTGATCCGGGCTTCACATTGATTGAACTGCTCGTGGTCATGGCAATCATCGCCATCTTGGTGGCACTGCTCCTCCCGGCCATCAATGCCGCCAAAGTCAAGGCAAAGACCATCGCCTGCCTCAATCAACTCAAGCAACTTGGACTCGCGACGCAGATCTACGCCGGTGACAACGCCGGGTTTCTCGTTCCCAACCCGCTGACCACCGGCTCGAACGTATGGGTTGGCGGCAGCATGAAAATCGAGTCCCAGGCAACGAACACCACGCTGCTGCGTCAGGGAAAACTGTTTCCCTACGTGAGCCAGGTCGGACCGTTTCATTGCCCGGCGGATAATTCCGTCGCCGCGAACGCCGGCCTGCGCGTGCGAAGTTACGCAATGAATTCCTGGATCGGCAGTCGCTCGATGGAGTCAGTTGACGCGGCGAAGCGAAGTTTTCGCACGTTTGTCAAAGACGCAGAACTGGGCGTGAGCGGCGCGGCGACGCTCTGGCTGATGGCTGATGAACACGAGTTGACAATTGATGACGGCTATTTTCTGGTGACGATGGACGACAGCCAGCCCTTCGCCAGTTTTCCAGGCATGAGGCATCAACACGGGTTCACCCTGAACTTCGTGGACGGCCATGCCGAAACGTGGAAGCTGCGCGATCCAACCTCAAATCTCACCGGCCAGTCCCGAGGTCAGGTCAGCGCCAAAAACTCGGACTGGCTGCGGCTCAAACAGGTGACGACGGTTTTTTGATCACTTTATATTGGATTCCTTTGCTCGTGCTCGCTCTCGATTCTTCAAAAGAGTTTTCCAACGTAAGCGGCGATGAAGCTTTGCGCTGTTATGGCTTTCGGATTAACTCAGGCCATGCGGGTATTGATTGTAGGATGCGGTTATGTCGGACTGCCACTTGCGGTAGAGCTGGTGCGGCTAGGTCATCAGGTTTCCGGCCTGAGACGCTCGGCATCGGACGCTTTGCGCGCGACGGGCATCACGCCGTTGTCAGGGGACATCACACGGCCTGAAACGCTGCGCGATTTGCCAAACAATTTCGACTGGGTGGTCAACTGTGCCGCGACAGGAGGTGGAACTGTGGAAGATTATCGGCAGCTGTATCTCGAAGGCACGCGGAACTTGATCGAGTGGCTCGTTCCTGGGAGCGCCGGCATCTTGCCGGCGGGTTCCAAGGACAATCAGACAGCAACCCGCCGCCAGGATGGCAGCGCTCCCAGATTCGTTTACACCAGCAGCACCGGAGTCTATGGGCAGAACGATGGCTCGCTCGTGGACGAAACCAGTGCGACAGAACCCGCGAGTGAAACGGCACAGATTCTGGTAGCGACGGAAAAACTCCTGCTCCAACTGGCGCGTGAAAGAAACATCCCGGCCATGATTCTCCGCGCAGCAGGCATCTACGGACCGGAACGCGGCTACCTGTTGAAGCAGTTCCTGCGCGGTGACGCGCGGATCGAAGGCGCAGGCGCAAGAGTGTTGAACATGATTCACCGCGATGATTTGATCGCGTCCATCATCGCTGCGCTGGAGCGCGGTTACGGCGGCGAAATTTACAACGTGGTGGATGACGAGCCGGTGAGCCAGTTGGAGTTTTTTCGCTGGCTTGCCTCGACGCTCGACAAACCGATGCCACCCATCGTGCCGGAAGACACTGCTGCTCCACGCAAGCGCGGTTTGACGAATAAACGCATCTCAAACCGCAAACTACGAATGGAACTGGGCGTGGATCTGAAGTTTCCGGATTACCGCAGCGGTTACACGAATGAAATTCAACGTCTGGCTCAAGTCTGACGTTGCAAGCATGGAACTGCGTTGCGACAGAGAATCAAACACGATTCCCACTTCAGGTGGCAGGCTGCACGGGTGGGATGTGTTTCACGAGCAGCGGGATGTTCGCTTTGACGTTGCCATCCACGGAAAGATCAACTGCGTAAAGTCCCGGCTCATCGAACTTGAGCTGCTGGATGTGAATCGTAAAATTGCGCGTGCCGAAATGAACGTCCTCGGGCAGCGTCACCTCCACGGGCATCTCAATTGCAGGCATGATGGCACGACCGTCCGCATCCACAAAGTTGAGCTTCAACTGCCGCTTGCCTTCGTCACCGGAAAAAAATGTCAGTCGCAACGCCACGGCGCATTGCGGATGAATGGCGGGCAGTTCGCGCGCGTAGATCGTGTCAAACGCGCCAAGCAGGTTGAGCTTGCCATTGTCATCGGTAACGGCGTCGCACAGCACGGCAACTTGAATGTTCATGCGCGTGACAGATAGCCATGAACCGCAGGAAATGCACGCAATTCTTTTTCTCAACACTTGTCACGTCTGGAAATCCAAACACCACCCGATGCAAAACCTGTGACATGGTCACGAAGCTCCAAGCACCAACATCCAAGCTCCAAAGCAACACCAATCTTCAAGCAGCCGCACAGCAGGGAGCGTCACTTCATTGGAGTTTGAATTTTCAAGCTTGAAGCTTCTCTGGATTTTGGTGTTTTGAGCTTGGTAATTTCCCATCTGTGCTTCCCAAAATTCTGGTCCGGACATTTTTCAAGTTGTGTTTGCCCACGCGCCCCCTATTTTTCTCCCGTGCGCCGACGCTTCATCCACCTTCTGATCGTTGCCTTGACTGTCTTCGCGTTTTCCGCGAACGCGGCCACCGGGCGCGTGAACAAGGTGCTGCCACTGTTCCTTGATCTCAAAGGCCGCCACACGCTTTCGCCGAGCTTGTACGATCGCGACGCGTATCAGGCCCAGTTGCGCGCCAATCCTGACCAACGCTCCGGCCTGCGCTTCGACATCTACTGGCGTGCGCGTGCCGTACCTGGAACGAAGGTGAAACTCCGCGCCGAACTCCGCGGCACCGCAAAGGGTGAGATTCCGAGCCAGCACAAACTCGAAACCGAAATCAAGGCCAGCGCCACGAGCAAGTGGACTTCTCTTTCCCTCGAAGGCGAGGACTACCGCAAATTTGGCGAAGTCACCGCATGGCGCGTGACGCTTTGGGACGGTGAGCAACTCATCGGCGAACAGAAATCCTTCCTATGGTGAAATTCAAGACTTGCGTATCAGCTTTTTCCCTCGCACTCATCCTGTCACTTCCCCTTTGCAGCCGCGCAGCCGACCTGTCGAACTATCACGTCGGAGACAAAGCCGCCGAAGACATTGTCACACCCGTTGGCCTCGTGGTCGTTGACCCCGTGGCCACTGAAGCGCTCAAGGAAAGGGAATCCTCACGAATGCCCGTCGTGTTTCGCTATGTTGAAACCCCGCCCGCCATGGCTGAGGAGGAGATACTGTCTTCATTTGCCAACGCCCGAAGCAATTTCCTGATCCTTGCCGAGCAAACCTTCGGACAACCGAAACTTGAAGAAGAGGCAATTGACACGGAGGAATTTGACAAACTGATTGCGGGCTTCAGAAAGAAATTCAAAGCCTTTCCGCTCACCCGCGAGATTGCCCGGCAATGGGCGCGTGGCGAGGGCGGGCTGGTGGTCCAAACCAGCATCATTGTCCGGGTTCGGGAAGCCATCAGCCAACCCATGCGTTACGACAGCCTCACCAACGCGCCGAAATTTGGAGCCTATGCCCGCATCGTAAAAATCTCATCAAACACCGAACCTTTCACGCTGGAAGATGTCCAGGATCGCGGACGCACCGTCCTCAAAACAAACCTGCTAAACCTGACACGGGCGCGACAGTCATTGCTTTCAAAGTTTTCACCCAACCAGCAGGAATACGGAAAATACGCCGGGCAATTTCTCCGGCCCAACTGCTTTGTTGATTCGGAACTGACCTTGCAGGGTCGGGAGCGGCACGTCGAACCGCTGCTCGCCGCCGACACTTATCAAGCCGGTCAAACGATCATCACCCAGGGACAGATCATTGATCGCAAGATGATGGCGGCCATCGCGCAGTTGCAGGAGAAAACCGCCGCAGGCCGGTTGCAGCAACAGGTCGAACAACAGCAGCAACTGACGGAAAGCCAGAAGCGGCAGGTCGCACAACAGCAGGAGGAGATTTTGCGCAACCAACGGGAACTCGCCAGCAAGCAGCAACAGGTCGAACTCATGCGGCAACAAAACCGGTGGATCGTCACAGGTCTCGGAGCAGTCGTCGCTGCCCTCGCTCTGGGAATCTGGCGTGTAGCCCGCAGCCGCCGACAGTCCTCCACGCTGCTGCCCGCCACGCTCTCGGCCAACATGGCCTTCTCCGTTGAATCAGGCGAAACCAATCCGTGGGAACAGCGCGCCATCGAAGCCGAGGCCAAAGCCGAACGCGCACAGGAAGCCATCCGGCAGGGTGTACTCGAACAACTCCGCGAGAAAGTTGTCACCGGCCTCGCCTCCCAACGCAGTGATTTGCTGGATGCCCAGCAAACCGCCGCCGCCGAAATGGCCGAGTTGGAAAAACGCTTGAACGAACTGCACGCGCCGTTGCAGGAACGACTGCACACCTACGAACGCCGCATTGCCGACCTCGAAAAACAGCTCGCTGCCAAGGACCAGGAGAACATCGAACTCATCAAGGCGAAGATTGATCTGATGCGCAAGCAGCTTGAGGCTGAAAAGGCGAAGGATAGTTTGAGGTTTAACTAGGCCATGAAAGAGAAAATCAAGATGCGTGATGGCGACACCATCTTGATAATGGTAAAGGATGGCGAGGTTGCTCATTTCTCCTGGAATATGAGCTGGCCACATGCAGAGTTCGTCCGACGGGCAACAGGCAAGTTACCTGAAGGCGCTTGGGTCGGGACAGTCTCGAAACTCGAGGGTCAAGTCGCGGCGATAAGTTCAAAACACTTCTTTGGCTATCAGCTTCCCGCACCGCCCGAAGTTGCTGACGTTGTTAATCGGAACTTTGAATGAATGTAAATTCCCACGAGAACTTAAAGGCGATTCATTTCGAAGGCGAGTTGCTGCCTACGTGGGCCCGGTTGCTTGATCTCGCGACAAGACTCTGCCCTGTTGGTGAGGATTCGCGCCGTTGGTTTTCCAATTTCACCAATGGTTCGGGAGTAGAGGACGCACGAACGGTCATAGATATGTGCAACCATCTCAAGGCGACCATTCAAGAACATCGAGCAACGATTTCAGCCGACCTTCAGCAAAACCGTAAGGATGGTCAGTCATCACAAATTATCAGCGCATGGATTTACGCCCTGGATACAATGCTTCAGGAGGCACGAAGCAGGAAGACCTGTTCTTGGATTGTCGAGGGACTTGATTCGGCAACAGGCGAGAGTTCGGACGGCGGAGACATTACGTTAAGGCGCGTGTGATAAAACTCCATCTGACCACCATGCGCTTGCCCTCTCCGACCAAACTTCGACGGCTGGCCAGTCGCCACCTCAGCTTGAACACGCAACCGCAGATCCTCTTGAGATTTGTTCTTTGAGGAATCCCTACAACAATGGCGGCGTGTAATTCATTCCGTGCGCTTCAGCCACGGCCTTGTGCGTGACGTTGCCGCCCATGACGTTGATTCCTCCCAGCAACGCCGGCTGCCGATGGCAGGCCTCGGCCAGTCCGTTGTCTGCGAGCATCTCCACATAACGATAGGTGACGTTCGTGAGCGCCTGAGTTGCCGTACGCGCAAACGCACCTGGCATGTTTGCCACACAGTAATGCGTCACACCTTCCTCTACATACACGGGATTGTCATGCGTGGTGGGACGAGACGTCTCCGCGCAACCGCCCTGATCAATGGCAATGTCCACCAACACGCTTCCAGGACGCATCCGCCGGAGCATTTCGCGATTGATGAGTTTGGGCGCTTTGGCCCCGGGCACGAGCACCGCTCCGATGAGCAGGTCCACCTCCGGCAACAATTCCATCAGGTGCGCCTCGTTCGAGTAAAGCGTGTGCGCGGTGTGCAGTGTGATGTCGAGAAAGCGCATCCGCTCCAGGTCCACCTCAAGAATCGTCACATCCGCGCCAAGCCCCTGCGCCATGCGCGCTGCATTCACGCCTGACGCGCCGCCACCGAGCACGACGACTTTTCCGGGCAACACACCCGGCACGCCACCGAGCAACACTCCGCTCCCGCCGTTGTGTTTCGCAAGAAAATATCCACCAACGAGAACACTCATGCGACCGGCAATTTCACTCATCGGTTCGAGCAAGGGCAGGCGGCGGTTCACCTCGATGGTTTCGTACGCGATGCCGGTGACACCGGACTTCGCAAGCGCCTCGGTCATCGTTTTGTCAGCAGCAAGGTGAAGGTATGTGAACAGAATCTGTCCGGGCCTCAGCAGAGGAATCTCCGATGGTTGTGGCTCCTTGACCTTCACAATAAGGTCGGCCTCGGCAAAAACAGCCGTGTGTTCAGTGACAAGTTTTGCCCCGGCTTGCTCGTAACCTTCGTCGGGATAACCGGCACCGATGCCCGCACCGCGCTCGACGATGACCTGATGTCCGCGCTTGATAAGTTGATAAGCGGCGGATGGCAGCAACGCCACGCGATGTTCCTGTTTTTTGATTTCCTTCGGGATACCGATTTTCATAGTGGAAAACTTTCGTTGTCGTCGTTGGATGCGGAGGCGAATGAGGTCTCTGGCAAACTGGTTTTGACGGAAGCCAGGGCGGGAGTTGTCACTGGAATTGAATCCATCGCCACGAGCGTTGTCGTTGGACGCGCAGCGTCCGCCTCTGCAACTGATGTCGCGACCGATGAGGAAGCCCCCGCATCCTCCCGAACAACTTTGGCGGGTAACGGAATGTCAGCACTAACATCCGCCACTGTGGATTCGACGTTGGAAGGCGATGCTATTTCAATCGCAGGCCCACCCGACGGGATTAACACAGTCGGCGGCGCGGCGATCTGCGGATGCACGCGATTCACCAGTGCGAGCATCGTCACGGCAGACGCGGCATGTTCCTCGGCAGCCTGGATGCGGGCAAACTCGCCGTAGATTTCCGCGCGCACCGGTTCATCCTGCGTGATGAAGTCCTGGCCGTGAGTGGCGCGCATGGCGATGAGTATGTGGTGCGCATTGATGGCTTCAAGCGGCCGGGCAGGCGCGTAGGCGTGCTCCAACCCGGCAACCTCGACGACGAGCCGCGCAGCGAGGAGTGTTTGGAGAACCTGTTGCACCAGCTTGCTAGGAATACCGAGTTCGCGGGAAATCTCCTGCGTTGTGGGCGGCGGCAGACCGCGCTCGAACCGCTGGCCGATGCAAGTCATCAAACGGAACGCGACGAATTCGCGCCCGCGCTGATTCACATTTTCGGCGAGACGTTCCTGCAAATACGATTCACGGTTTTGAAAAGCATACGCAACCTGAGCGCCGAAGAGCACGATCACCCACACCGTATAAAGTCCCACCATGAGCAGTGGCACGAGAGCGAGACTTCCGTAGATTTTACTGGCGTTCACGACACGCGTCGCAAAATGAAGACTGATGACGTTGAAGACATGCCATGACGTTCCGGCAATCGCGCCACCCGCAAACGCCGCGCTGAAGTTCACCTTTGTGTTCGGCATGGCCTTGTAGAAAAGCGTAAAAGTCACGCAGATGATCACCACAGGGAGCAGTGTCGAGACGAGGGGTTCCAGGAAAGGCACAATCCCCAACAATTCGCGCGACTTCTGGAAATATGTTCCACCCATCAACCCCAGCGCCGCGAGGATCAACACCGGCCCGATGAGAGTGGTGATAAGATAATTTGCGATGCGCGACCACCAGTCACGTCCGTGCGTCACACCCCAGATGTCGTTAAACGTCTCCTCCACTCGTGTCAGCGTGGCGATGGTCGTCCACAACAGGAACACCACACCAATGGCTCCCAGACTTCCTCCATAGGTGTTATGAATGAACGTATAGATCATGTCCGCAGCCTGCCTTTTTGTAGCCGTGATCCGCGATTCGGCAACCGGTGCAGCAGGCGCGTTGGTAGTTGTGACGGCCACGACCAGCCCATTGGTTCCGGAGATATCTGAAACGACATTGCTCCCGGCAAGCTGAATGGGATCAACATCAGTGATGGCGTTGGTTGAGACTTCTTGAGTGATGTTGCGGGTCTCCTGACTGCTGACAGCACCGTCGCCGCCGGGCACCATGTGCTCGATGAATTGTTCGACGAAGGACTTGATCTGCTCCTCGCTGGTTGTGGTTTTGAGAAGAATGCTGCTCACGCTCATGGCAACAGCGAGCATGGGAATCAATGCCAGGAGCGTTGTGAAAGAAAGCGCTGAAGCACGCACGGGGCAGCGGTTGCGCGCGAAGCTCTGTGAAACCAGCACCCAGAAATGCACGAATCGCTCGAAGCGCGTGAGCCCCTTCTCCACTGAGAACAAATCCTCGCGCGCCGACCCAAAGGTGCCGGTGACGATGCGGATGATGCGGGCGAACGATTTCTTCGACATGACGCTGGCGTCACGCTGGCAAAAGCAGCAGGCCAAGTCAACCGGGGCGAAGCGTGTCACGCTTTGTCCCCTGACAGTTCGGAGTCCAGAGCCTTGAGTCCACAGTCCAAAGCCCAGAGTCGGTTCGTCCACGTCTTCGTCTTCGTCCGCTTCAATAAATCGAGGACACCGACGAGAACGAACTGATGTTTGCGCAATCCGCTTTACTTGGTCGCGCCATCTTCCAAACATCTGCCCATGCTGAAACGTCTCCGGCTCATCGCGCTGGCAGGATTGCTTATATGCAATCCCTCTGCGCCCGCCGCTGTTTCAGTGACCAATTCCTACATTGTCTGGAACACGGAGAAGGACGAACTCCTGCCGCAGAGTTCGGTCATTGCCATGACGCAGACGCGCGATGGCTATCTGTGGCTGGGCACGATGAAAGGTTTGGTCCGCTTTGATGGATTGAAGGCCGATGTCTTCGATCCGCTGGTCAGCATGACGATTGTATTTCTTTTCGAGGACAGTCGGGGGGGACTT
>JABFSR010000077.1 GCA_013140495.1 Verrucomicrobiota bacterium | reverse complement strand
GCGTGAAACCGAAGATGCGCCTCGCCATCAATTCGGGCGCAAAATAGTTGGCCAGCGGCAGGCCGAGCAGTACCACCAGGAATGCGAACGCGCACGCGCGATGGAGAGTTTGAGTTGTCTGCGCATCAGCAAGTGAAGGAACTCCTCGCTGTGCATGTCGGGCTTCTTGTCGGACGATGGTTTTTCCATGGGACGCGCGGACGATAGCCAACCGCCCACGGCAAGACAACCGAACATATTTGCAGCCGTTGTCGGACGAAGTTTGAAGCTTGTCTTGAACTAAAAGAACGCTGGACAACTTTTTATGTCGGTAATACCGTCGAAATCATGAAACTAGATAGTCTGCAAAACTTGCTGCAGACTTGGATGCTAGGCAGAATTACGACACGAACAACAAAAATACCAAGAACGATATGAACAAACCAATTCTAAACCTCGTGCTCGCGGTCTGCACAGCGGGGCTGTCCGCCATCTCAACCTGTAGTGCCGCGATCATTTTTTCTGAAGATTTTGAAGGCGACTTGAGGCAGTGGACGGGACAGGGTGGCGGTGCCCACACCGGTGTGATAGTGCCTGATCCTGTCGGGTCTGGACGAAGTAATGTTTTAAGTTTTACGGATCTGCAACTGGGAGGAGAAGTCTTCACAACGAACATCTTTTCTCTGAGCGGCACTTTCGTCATCAGTTTTGACTATCTCGGGTTGCCCTCCACCAACGGCGTGTACGGCGACTTGGGCGGATTTCTTGGCCTTTTTGATGATCTGTTCGTGCCGATGGATTCGGCTTGGAAAGCAGGTACACAGGATAGCTACCCCAGTCCCGATCTTCTTCTACTCACGGACGATGGAACTTGGCACCACTACACAATCACTCTCAACTATGGTGCTGTTGGGTCACCATTTCGTCTTGCACTTGAGGATTTCATCTACTCCGGAGGAGTGCCAGGAGATGCGTTCTTCGATAACATTCAGATTGAAACAGTGCCAGCCGAACCGGCGTCTCTCTCTATCGGTGTTTATGCAGGCATCGAGATAACGGGGACCGTTGGAGCTGTGTACCGGGCCGAATATGCCACGGAGCTACCAACCACAAACTGGACGGCGATCACGAACATCGTGTTACCGAGTTCTCCATATCTTTTCTTTGATGCACAATCTATCAACACCGCTGCGAAGAGGTTTTACAGAGTTGTTGCAGTCGAGTGACAAAATACAAATACGTACATAGGCTGCAAATGCAGTTCACTCTCGGCTTAAACCTTCGTCCCTGCCAACTCCACCACACGCTCGAACTGCGCATTGGTCACAGGCTGCACCGACAGGCGCGAGTTTTTTACCAGCACCATGTCCTTGAGAAACTTGTCCGCCTTTACCACGGTGAGATTCACCGGCTTTGCGAGCGGCTTCACCGCCGACAGGTCAACGCACGACCAATCGCCTTCCTTCGCCGTAGGATCGAAGTAAGCGGCTTTCGCAACTTTTGCCAGTCCCACCACTTCCTTGGTTTCGCCGCTGTGATAGAACAACACGAGGTCGCCAGCTTTCATCGCCCGGAGATTGTTTCTCGCCTGGAAATTGCGGACGCCGGTCCATGCGGTTTTGCCGTCCTTGATCAGTTGCGCCCATGAGTAGGTTTCCGGTTCCGATTTTGCGAGCCAGTAATTCATGCGGAGAAATTAACCACAGATGGACACGGATGGACACGGATATTTTAATTCTCAAACGTTGTGAGGACGCAAATGACAGGGAGTGAAAGCTCCGGGAAGAATTAGTTCAACGCACGCCCTCACCCCGGCCCTCTCCCCCCAAAGGAGCGGGAGAAATGTCCGACGTGTCTGGTGCATACGGAGGTGGCTCATCGTTCGTGCGGCTGTTTCCGAATGGCCAGAACGCGGCGACAGCCTTGAACGCATCCGACGTATTAATGACTTTCAAATGCTGTTCCCTCTCCCGGGGGGAGAGGGTCAGGGTGAGGGCGAGCGTCGAACCATAATCAGTTTCACACCGACACTCCCCGTGTTGCTTTTTTTATCTTTTATCCGTGTCCATCCGTGTCCATCCGTGGTTAGAATTCGTGCGTGGCCCTGGCCGACAACCTTAATTCAATTCAACAACGGATTCGCACCGCGTGTGACCGCTGCGGACGTGACCCGAACTCAATCACATTGCTCGCGGTTTCCAAGACACATCCGCCGCAGACCATCCGGGAGTTGTCGGAGTGCGGGCAGTTGCTTTTCGGCGAGAACAAGGTGCAGGAGGCCAAGGCAAAGATTCCGAACTGCCCCGGAAAACTACGCTGGCATTTCATCGGCCACCTGCAATCCAACAAATGCCGCGACGCGGTGGAATTGTTCTCGATGATCCAGAGCGTTGACAGCCTCGGCATCGCGCAGGAGATCAACAAACGCGCCGAGCAGCTCGCGAAGACAATGCCCGTGTTGCTGGAGGTCAACGTGGCCGGCGAGGCGAGCAAGTTCGGCTACAAGCCGGAGCTGATGCTGGCGGAGTTGAATGAACTCAACAAATTGTCACGGCTCGAAATCCATGGACTGATGACCATTCCGCCATTCAGTCCTGTTGCTGAAAAATCGCGGCCCTATTTTCGCGCGCTGCACGAACTGAAGGATCGAGCCGAGGCGGTGCTCGGCGCTCCCTTGCCCGTGTTGAGCATGGGCATGAGCGATGATTTCGAGATCGCAATCGAGGAAGGCTCGACAATGGTCCGCGTGGGCACGGCACTGTTTGGGCCAAGGCAGAAGACTGTCGCGAAGGAAGCATGAGCCTGAGCAGGAACGGCGTTGCCTGTGCGCTGGCAAAAGCACGCGGACTCGGCGGTTCGCGCTCCGGGACATTTTCCGAACTTTGGCAGTTCACAACGAACCCGTTCATGCTTATTCTTCACGCATGAAAACCTATTCCCGCCCTGCCTTGATCCGAATGCTCGCGTTGCTGCTCGCCTGCGCCGCGATGTTTCCCGGCTGCGCCACCAAGAAACGTGTGGACTGGAACGCGCGCATCGGCAGCTACACTTACGATCAAGCCGTAACGGACAAGGGCCCGCCGGACAAGCAGGCCACGTTGAGCGATGGCCGCACAGTGGCCGAGTGGATTGAACATCGCTCCGGCAGCGGTGTGAGCATTGGGACTGGATTTGGTGCAGGAAACGTCGGCGTGGGTGTGGGCCACAGCATCGGATCAAGCCGCAATCACACGCTCAAATTGATCTTCAACAAGGATGGGCGTCTCGGAAGCTGGTCGAAGGATTAAGCTGCAACCGTGACAAAACTTTGACGCCCTTGTCCATAATCATGGACGCAGCACGCGTTTTATCGTGGACAAGCCAGCAACTCAGATTGAATCAAACGGAGTGAACGACGCCGACGCGCCGGGAATTCTTGAGCGGTTGATTCGCCGGGCCGAAACGTCGGGTGCGAGCGACATCCATCTGCAAATGCGCGGCTCGTCCGCCGAGGTTTCGTTTCGTCTCGACGGCGTCATCAACCGCGTTTCGGAACTGCCAGAGAAAATCGCCCCGCTCGTATTTGGCAGGATCAAGTTTCTTGCACGGCTCAAGACCTACCAGGAATCGCTGCCTCAGGATGGTCGCATTGACAAGGCCGATGCTGGTTCACAGAACGACATCCGTGTTGCGACTTATCCAACCGTCACGGGTGAAAAGATCGTGTTGCGACTGTTCAATTCATCTTCGGCGAAATCAATCCGCGAACTTGGGATGGCTGCGGAGATTTGCAAAGCGCTGGAAACATTTCTGCGTCAGACGAACGGCATGATGCTGCTGACCGGACCGGCTGGCAGCGGCAAGACGACGACAATTTACGCATGCCTGCGAGAACTGGCAACGACGGGCGGACGACAAATCATCACGGTCGAAGATCCCGTGGAACAGATTGTTCCGGGCGTGATGCAGACCGAAGTCAACGAAGCGCTCGGGCTGGATTTTGCGAAGGCGGCCCGGCATTTACTCCGCCAGGATCCGCAGGCGCTTGTCATCGGCGAAATCCGCGACGAAGAAACTGCCAACATCGCCGTGCGCGCCGCGTTGACAGGGCATCTGGTCATCTCGACGCTGCACGCCGGTTCGTGCCGGGGCGTGTTCGAGCGATTGCTCGTCCTGTGCAAGGATCACGCAGTAGTGGCGTCCTCGTTGGAACTGGTGTTGAACCAGCGGCTCGCCCGAACATTGTGCGCCTCGTGCGCGGGCAAGGGTTGCGGCGAATGTTTGAACACCGGTTATCACGGACGTGCGCCGATAGTCGAGTGGTGGCGGATGGACGAAACCGTGCGAAGGCAGATCATTCTTGGCGACACCGCCGGCATTCGTCCGCAGCATACCCACCTTGAAAGCGCGAGGCAGTTGCTTGAAATTGGATTGACCAACCGGGCCGAAGTGTCGCGCGTGCTGGGAATAGACGTGGTGGAGATTGACGCCACGCCATCACCCTGATGAGTGATGGCGAACACTTCCTGTTCGCAACAAAACGGCTTCGATCACCACCGACTGACAACTCCATGATTGGAGCTCTCGCGTCAGGTCATCTTCGCTTTTGCATCAGCGGGCACATCCATCTTGGTTGCGCCGACGTTCTTGATCTCAACCGTCGTGGTGCGATTGACGACGTTCTCGCGTTCACCGGATGTGACCTTGCCCTGAATGGTGACTTCGAACTTGGTCAGCGCGCCATCTTTGATCCAGAACTTGACAGAGCCTTTGGCGTCCGCAGTTTTGGGTGGCTCTTGACCTTCCCGGCGTCGTGCGCCAGCCATCAGCAGTTCCTTGACAGCGGTTTCCTGAAGTTCACCTGTCACGGCTCCATCCGCTTCCTTGAGTTCCTTGGCGCTCCCAACAAGACTTGTACACTCAGCAACCGGAGCCTTGTATGCGCGCAAATAACGTATGACCGCCTCGGCGCTTCCCCCGGTTGCCGCCACTTCATCAAATGTCTGCCAGCCTTCAAAAACTTTGGCAGTGCCTTTGTCGCCCTTCATAAATACTTGAACAGGTATCCCGCTGACGGAAAAATTTAATCCAGTGACCCCGCCTTTTTCCGCCTGGCCCTCGACAACTCCCAACGGCCCCGCACGACCATCCGATTCTTTGGCCGACGTGGCCCAACTGTAATTCGCCTTGTCCCCAACCTGCTGGACAGCCTTCGTGACCTGGCTCTTGAGGTCTGCGGCGGTGGCACACAAGCCAGTCGCCATCAAACCCATGATTCCGAGAATAACAATTCGCTTCATATTAAATAATCCCTTCTTCGATCAATGTTTTGCCACGGCTTGGCCCGGAATGTTTATTTCGGTTGACCAGTGACGGCCAAGCATGTGTGTTCTCAAGAACGGAATCAAGCAGTCATCCGCCCCCGTCTTCCACCGACGGATACAACGGACACTTCCCGGCGCGCTCAAAGGAGAAAATACCCAAATATCCAAATACCCAAAGTAATCGCACGCCAGATTGGGTGTTTGGGTCTTTGGGTAAAAGATTGTTTCCCACCCTGCCCTGCGAAGCTAATCTGCCGCAGCAATTGGAATCGTGAAAAAGTACTGGCATGTCATCGGCATCGGAGTGCAGAACAATCTGACCTACCGGTTCAATTTTCTTGCACGCACGTTGTTCGGTTTTATTCCGCTCACTGCGATACTTCTGCTCTGGCGCACGATCTACGCAGGCAAGGGCGGGGATGAGACGGTGGGCGGGTTCACGCTGGCACAGATGACCTCCTACTATCTCCTCGTGACAATCGTGGATGCGCTCACGGCCGTGAACGAAGACGACTGGCAGATTGCGACCGACATCAAAGACGGCAACATCAGCCAGTTTCTGCTCAAGCCAATGGATTATCTCTGGTTTCGTTTCTGTCTGTTTCTATCCGGTCGGGCCACGTATCTGACGATGGCCTTCATTCCAATCACCATCGTAATCCTGTGCCTGCGTCACTTCTTCGTGCTTCCAGCGGATGGTGTGACGCTGATTGCATTCGTGCTCTCCGTGATAATGACGGCGCTGCTGCAGTTCCTGGTGTCCTACACAATGGCGACGCTGGCCTTCTGGGTGATGGAGGTTTCCACGTTCATATTCATCCTCTACGCGTTTGAATACATTGCGAGCGGTCACATGTTTCCCCTCGATATTCTCCCGCCAGTTGTGGAGAAAGCGCTCTATTTCACTCCGTTTCCTTATCAACTCTACATGCCGGTGGGCATCTACCTCGGCAAGGTGCAAGGGCCGGAACTGATCACCCGCCTGGCCACGCAAGCCGGTTGGGTTATGGTGGCGTACTGCTTCGCGCGCATCGCGTGGGCACGGGGCATCAAAAAATATTCTGCGGCGGGAGGATGACGAATGAGTTCCAAGTTCCAAGTTCCAAGTTCCAAGTTGCCCGAAACGGAGTCCACGCAACACGCAACACGCAACAAATCTCTTGCCTCGCGTCTGGGCCGCTATTTTACCATCTACGCGGCGCTGTGGAAAAATTCCGTGACGCGCGAGACCATGTTCAAGGGAAACTTCCTGATGTGGATAGTTGTCGAGCTGGCGTGGTTCGCGTTGCAGCTTGGATTCATCTCCGTGCTTTACAGCCATACACAGACAATCGGGGACTGGACAAAGTGGCAGGTCGTACTGCTGGTGGGTGCGAGCCATTTCATCCAACAGATTTTCCAGGCATTCTTTCTGATCAATTGCGTGAATCTTTCCGAGCTCGTCCGCAGCGGCAAACTGGATTTTCTCCTCATGCTTCCTGTCAACACTCGCTTCGTGCTTTCATTGCGCCAGGTTGATCTGGGCGGGTTTTTCAACGCCGGGACCGCCCTGGCCGTGATGCTTTACGCTGCCCGTCACATTCCAATATCTCCATCATTGCCGGTCATCCTGGGATTTCTCGCGCTTTGCGCCGTTGGCATTTGCATCCATTACTGCCTGATGTTTTCCCTGGCGACAGTGAGCTTCTGGACAGTGCGCGCTCAAGGCATCGTCTATGGCTACTACAATCTGTTCAACATCGCGCGCATGCCGGATGAAGCTTTTCCACGCGGCGTTTTCAGGTCCGTCTTCACCTTCGTGCTGCCTGTGTTGCTGGTCTCAAACGTCCCGGTGCGATTGCTCGTTGACCGGCTGACCCTGAATTCCTGCCTCCTGCTGCTGGGAATGGCAGTGGGATGCGCGATGTTGTCCACCTGGGTCTGGAAGATTTCCGTGAAACGCTACACGAGCGCCAGTTCGTAAATCGAACGTCCTTATGGCGCGAGACGCACGCGGTAGAATCGTTGCATCGTCCCGCTCATGGCATTTGTTTGCGAAGCCGTCGAGCCGGAGGCAATCACATCACCGTCCACATCTTCCCACACGGGTACAGTCAATGCGTCTGTGTTTTGCAAGCGATAGGATTGTCCGGCAATCGAAGTCCAAGTCACCGTCACCAAATGATTCGCGACCACCACCGAGGCGATCAGAGGACGCGGCACGACCGTGACTGTGAAGCTCTTTGTATCACCAAGTGGCGGCAGGCCGTCATCCACAACCTGGACAGATATAAGATTTGTGGTGTTCGCATCGGAATCCGTCGTCGTGAACACGAAGATGCCGTTGGTGGGATTGATGGTAGCGCCCGGAGGCGGAACGCCTCCAAGACTGAACGAAAGATTGTTTGCGATTCCATCGGGATCGTTGGCGACACACTGAAACGACAATACTCCGCCCGCATGGACAAGGTGATCAGCGATGATTTGCAGGACAGGTGCGATGTTTACCTCTGTCACAATCACTTCAAAACTGTTCGTCACACTGAGTGTGCCGTCGCTCACAATCGTCGTGATCGTGTTCGTGCCCGGTCCCTGGGCTTCGGTCGGCGTCCATGTGATCACACCATTCGTTGAAATGGATGCGCCATCCGGCGGGTTCTCCAAAGAATAAACCAGCGTATTGGCGGGCAGGTCGGCATCCGTCGCATTGTTTGTCACGGCCAACGGTGTCAGTTCGGCGATTGTGATATTGTCGGGAGCCGATACGAAAACCGGAGCGAGGTTCACTTCGCCGACGGTCACAACGAACTGGTTTGTCACATTCACGGTGCCGTCATTTACGACTGTTGTGAAAGTGTTCGTGCTTGGGCCGTCTGCCTCACCGGGTGTCCATGTGATCACTCCATTGGTAATGGTGGCGTCTGGCGGGCCGATCAGCGTATAAGTCAAAACATTGGCGGGAATATCTGCGTCCGAGGCCATGTTTGTCACGACAAGGGTTGTCAGCTCTGAAATCGAAACATTAGTCACAACAGGCAACACGGGTGCGGTGTTAACCTCAGTCACGACGACGTTGAATGTGTTGGTCGCACTCAACGCCGGAGAACCATCATCCACGACGCGCGTCATGAAGACGTTCGTACTGGGACCGGCTTCCTCTCCAGGCGTCCAGATAATCACGCCGCCGGGGCTGATGGTAGCAGTGGGTGGTGACACAAGAAGTGAGTAAACCAGCGAGTTGGTTGGCATGTCGGGATCGGTCGCCGTATTCGTCACGGTCAAAGTCGTCAGCTCCGCAATCGTGCGGTTGGTTTGAACCGGCAACACCGGCACATTGTTGGTGTCCAGCACGATCACCATGAAAGTGTTGGTCGCACTCAACGTCGGCGCCACATTGTCCACAACGCGCGTGGTAAAAGTGTTCGTGGTATCGCCTTGCGAATCGTTGGGCGTCCAGGTGATGACACCCGAGCTGGAAATAACCGCGCCGGTCGGCGCTGCGAGGAACGAGTACGTGAGCGTGTTTGCCGGCACGTCCGCATCTGTGGCCCGGTTGGTCACGGTCATGAGAGTCGCTTCCACGATGGTTCGATTCGTCTGAGTCGGGAGCACGGGCGCGTTGTTGTTTGTCTCGGTAACAGTCACCGTAAAAACATTCGTCGAACTCAGCGGTGGCGAGCCGTTGTCCAGCGCCCTTGTCCTGAATGTGTATGTGCCCGGCCCCTGTGCTTCCGTCGGGGTCCAGGCGATCACAGCCGTGTTCGTATTGATCGTCGCACCCGTTGGAGGGCTGACCAAGGAATACGACACCGAGTTGGGTGGCAGGTTAAAGTCGGTGGCCGGATTTGTAACACTCAGAGTGCTCAATTCGACGATGGTCCGGTTGCTTTGCGCTGCGAACAGCGGAGGCGTATTCCAACATCCCGAACTGGAGCAGTTGGTAATGCTGATGGTGTCAATCCGCCAGCCCGGTGCGGATGTACCGTTGTCTGTGCCACAACGCCAGCGCAATTGAATTGATTGACCCGCAGCAGCCGCGGGCAGGTTCACCAGCGTGGATATGAAGCCGCCGGAATTTCCACTCCACGCCGGACGATTCGACAGCGCGTTGCCAAAACTATTCGTGATGACACGATTGTACCCGCCGGAGACAAAACTGCCGCCCGCAGTGAGGATATCCGCAAACGCGCCTGCGCCGATCTTGATCTCCAGCACTGCTCCATCGTAACCGAACGTTGCCGAAGCCACCTCCAAGTTGTAGTTGTTTCGGAATGCAAGTTGAGCCTGACCCGCCGGCAGCGCAATGACAGGCGAGATCAGTTCGTTGATCCCAATAGTATTAGGATCAGGAGAAAAGGCTGCGTTGGGCGGGGTATCATTGGTCACGGTCTGCGTCACCCAATTGGATTGACCGCCAGTGGAGGAAGTCGTCCAGCCCACCGGCAAGACTGGCGCGGTGACACCATCAAAGTTCTCGGAGAAAATCCGCTGGATGGGACTGTCGGCGGCAACCGTGAAATTCACAATCGCGTTACCGAGGCTGGTCGTTCCGTCAATGGCCTCGTATGTGAAACTATCTGTGCCGACATAATTCGTTGCGGCGAGATAGCTAAAACTTCCATCGCCACCCAGACTCAACAATGTTCCATGTGCCGGCCCGCTCACCAAAGCCGCCGTCAACGCGCCTCCAGACAGACCGGCATCATTCGTCAGGATTCCTGACGCCGCACCCACCGTCAGCGTCGTGTCTTCAACCGCGTTGTAGTAGTCGTCAACGGCCAGGAGATTGATCGCCACGTCGTCCACGGACATTGAGTACGGAATTGTGCCTGTCCACATATCCGCCGAAATCCCACCAGCCAAAATCGGGCTGCTTGCATCCACCATGTTTGTCTGGAGAACCCCGTCATACGTGACGGCAATCCGATTGGCCGCGAAGGCAAGTTTGATCGTGTGAAAGTTCGTGCCGACACTGCCAACAGGAATGGAAGCAAGTGTCGAGAAGCTCGTCCACGTTGTGAATTTGATCAGCACCAGCACATTCGATCCACCCGCCGAGGCGTCCGGATAAAGCCACGCGCCGTAATGCGCGCCGCCTGTGGGCGACGAATCGGCCAATCGCCCACCGATGCCTCCGCCCCATGCGTTGGAATTGGAGAACCGGATTTTTGCTGAAACGGAGTAATTGGACCATACATTGGCAATGTAAGCGTAACCGTATTCAAACGTCGCATTTGTGCCGCCCTGCAAGACGCCGCCGGTGACCGCCCACGCGCCGTTATTGGTCGCCCACGGAAAAGTCAAAGCTGCGGGATCCGTTCCGCGAGCAAAACCATCAGTGTAAAGCTGACCCGGTATCAACACGGTAATGGATACGAGCGCGACAGGAGAATTCGACAGCCCATCGTTCGCACGATAAGTGAAAGCGTCGGGCCCGAGGTAGCCATTATTCGGTGTGTAGGCAAAACTTCCGTTGGGGCTGAGGCTCAAACTGCCGTTGGTTGGATTCGACACCAACACCGCCGTCAAACTGTTCCCGTTTACATCCGTGTCATTCGCCAGAACGCCCGGTGACGAGATGACGGAAGCGAGATTTGCAGGGAAAGCATAAATGTCCGCACTGGCCACGGGCGGTGTGTTGGTGGTGACCGTGATCAAGACGGTGGCAATGGCAGAATTGGTCACGCCATCGGTGGCGTAGTAAGTGAAACTGTCAGGTCCAGTATAACCATTCGTGGCGGTGTAGGTGAAACTCCCATTTGCATTGAAGTTGAAATTTCCCCTGGCAGGACTTGCCACCAACACCGCTGTCAGCGGTCCAGACCCGCCGGTGTCGTTGCTCAAAATGCCAGGGATAGAAACCGTCAGCGTGGTACCAATCACACTGTTGTAACCGTCGTCGTTGGCGACCGGCACGCTCGAGATTGCACTTACCAGCACGTCGTCCACCGACATCGTGTAACTGGCCGGATCCGACCACATATCCACCGAGATGCCTCCGGACAAATAAGGCGAAACGGCATCCGTGTAATTCGTCAACAGGTTGCCGTCGTAATACACCGCGATTTGGTTCGTCATAAAATCGAGGCGAACCGTGCGCTGGCTCGTTCCCACGCTGGCCACCGGCAGGTTGGCAGTCAGAAACGTGAACGCACCATAAGTTGAAAACTTGATGAGTTTGACGACATTGGAAATTCCAGCGGTTGAAAACTCAGGGAAAACCCAGGCAGCGTAACGCGATCCCGAGGTGGAATCCAAGCGCCCGCCAATACCTCCGCCATAGCTGTTGCTGCTAGAAAACTGAATCTTTGCCGACACCGAATAATTGGTCCATGCATTCGTTGCCACGTACGCAATTCCATAATTGACACCTGCGTTCGGTCCACCGCGCAACACGCCACCAGTCACGGTCCAGACGCCCGGATAGCCAGAATTGGTCGCCCAGGGAGCGGTCAGCCCGATCGGATCAGAGCCACGTGCAAAATCGTCTGAAAAAAGTTGGGCGTGAGCGGCTGTCGCCAATCCAACAAGCCACAAGCCAAAAACCAGTTTAGTTTTCATGCTGAGAGATTGTTTTAGTCACATCCGCAAATCTGCGAAATAACTGTCACCTGTTGCATGCACTGACCAGTTCGTGAATCGAACATCCTATGGCGCGAGGCGCACCCGATAGAATCGCTGCAGCGTCCCGCTCACAGAATTTGTTTGCACGGCAACTGCTCCGTCTGCAATTACATCATCACCTTCATCCATCCATACAGGGGCAGTCAATCCGTCCGTGCTTTGCAGCCGGTAAGCCTGGCCTGTGATCGAACTCCATGTCACCACCGCCACCTCGTTTGTCACGAAAACCGACGTGATCACCGGCTTTCCTACAACTGTCACAGTGAATGACTTCGCATCACCAAGCGGCGGCAGACCGTCGTCCAGAACCTGAACTGTGATGCTGTTTGTGGTGTTCGCATCAGCATCTGTTGTCGCAAAAACAAAGTTGCCGTTGGTGGAATTGATTGTGGCACCTGCGGGAGGAATAACACCAAAGCTGAATTGAAGATTGTTCGCGCCGCCATCAGGATCGGTGGCTATGCAGTGTAGAGAAACCCTGCCCCCCGCATGGATTACGCGATTGGCAATACTCTGGAGAACGGGCGCACTGTTCACTTCGGTCACGATCACGATAAAACCATTCGTCGCGCTCAATGCGCCATCGCTGACCACGGTAATCAACTCGTTCGTGGAAGGTCCTTGTGATTCCGTCGGAATCCAACTGATCACGCCCGCAGCGGAGATGCTTGCGCCCGCCGGGGCGTTGATCAATTGGTAGCTCAACACATTTGCAGGAACATCGGCGTCTGTGGCTGTGTTGGTCACAGTCAAAGTGGACAGTTCAGGAACGACTAGATTGCCCTGAGCGGGAAGAACTGGCGAAGAATTCATTTCTGTTACAACAATCTCAAAGCTGTTCGTTGCACTCAACGCGCCGTCGCTAACCACCGTTGTAATCGTGTTTGTGCTTGGACCTTGAGACTCGTCAGGCGTCCAGGTGATCACACCGTTCGTGTCAATCACCGCGCCACCCGGTGGGTTTTGCAACGAATAAGTCAGCGTATTCGCCGGAACATCGGCATCCGTCGCGGCATTCGTTACAGTCAACGTCGCCAGTTCAGCAATCGTCCGGTTCGCCGGTGTTTCAACAAACGCCGGCGCCACGTTCACTTCAGTCACCACCACCTCAAAACTGTTTGTCGCACTCGCCGCGCCATCACTGACCACCGTTGTAATCGTATTTGTGCTCGGCCCTTGCGACTCCGTTGGCGTCCAAGTGATCACACCGTTCGCGTCAATCGTTGCGCCAGCAGGAGGATTTTGCAGTGAATAAGTCAGCAGGTTCGCGGGAATATCTGCATCCGTCGCCTTGTTCGTCACCATCAGTGTCGCAAGCTCTGCGATTGTGTGGCTTGTTGGCAAAGCTGAAAACACTGGTGCGACATTCACCTCCGCGACCGTCACAACAAAACTGTTTGTCGCGCTCAACAATCCGTCGCTCACCACCGTCGTGATGGTAATTACTTCTGGACCTTCCTTCTCGGCTGGAGTCCACGTAATGACGCCGCTCGCATCAATGGATGCTCCGCCCGGTGGATTTAGGAGAGAATACGTCAGCAGGTTCGCCGGAATATCTGCGTCTGTTGCAGCGTTGGTCAATGTCAGCGTCGTCAATTCCGCAATCGTCCGGTTCGTCGGCGTCGCAATAAACACAGGTGCGACGTTCACCTCGGTCACCGTTACTACAAAACTATTCGTCGTACTCAGCGCTCCGTCGCTGACCACTGTCGAAATTGTATTTGTGCTCGGACCTTGCGCCTCCGTCGGCGTCCAAGTGATCAAACCGTTCGTATCAATTGCTGCCCCAAAAGGCGCATCAAGCAATGAGTATGTCAATGTGTTCCCTGGCAAGTCCGCATCCGTCGCATTGTTCGTCACCGCCAATGTCGTCAACTCCGCAATCGTCCGGTTCGTCGGCAACACAACAAACACAGGCACTACGTTCACCTCAGTAACAGTCACCACAAAACTGTTCGTCACACTTAACGCGCCATCGCTCACGATAGTCGTAATCGTATTCGTGCTTGGCCCTTGCGCCTCCGTCGGCGTCCAGGTGATCAAGCCGTTCGTATCAATTGCTGCCCCAAAAGGCGCATCAAGCAATGAGTATGTCATCATGTTCGCTGGCACATCCACATCCATCGCGTTGTTCGTCACCGTCAATGTCGTCAGTTCCGCAATCGTCCGGTTCG
>JABFSR010000213.1 GCA_013140495.1 Verrucomicrobiota bacterium | reverse complement strand
GCCCCAGCGCAGACTGGCCGAAACTGGTGAACATATCCTTGAGGAACGAGGCGACCTGCTGGGATCGGAGCCGTTCACGATTCAACTTGAAGGCGGCAATTGGCGCACCCACGGCCACCGCCAGCAGCAATAAAATCACCGCCGCTCCGGTCGTTGCAAGCGCCCGATTCCGCCGAGCCCAACGCCACAAGCGCCCGATCCGCCCGACAGGCCGCGCCAAAATCGGCTTGTCGTGAAGGAGATGATCCAGATCCTCCGCCAGTTCCTGTGCGGTCGCATATCGCCGCTGCGGTTCCTTTTGCAGGCATTTGAGGCAGATGGTTTCCAGATCGCGCGGGACGCTCGCGTTCAACAGTCCCGGCGGAACCGGTTCGGTTTCCGCCACCATCCGCAGTGTCTGCGTCATCGTTTCCGCCAGGAGCGGAGGGCGCGCGGTGATGAGCTGGTAAAGAATTGCTCCCAGCGAATAAACATCGCTGGCAGGCCCGATCGCATCCTTCTGGCCGGCGGCCTGCTCCGGCGGAATGAAACTGGGTGAGCCAAGCAACTGGCCGGTCTGGGTGAGCTGAGGATCGCTGGTTGAGAGTTGAGCGTCATCGAACCGCTTTGCGATACCGAAGTCGGTAATGCGGAGCTGGCCCGATTCGTCAACCATGACGTTCGAGGGTTTCAAGTCCCGATGCAGCACGCCGCGCGAGTGGGCGTAATGCACGGCTTCGGCAATCGTCTTGAGATAGGCCGCCGCCGTGCGCCAGGGCAATGGATTGTCGCGAACCACCTGGGCCAGATTTCGGCCCTCGATCAAGTCCATCGAGAAGAACGGCTGGCCGGCATGTTCGCCGATTTCGTAAATGGTGACAATGTTCGGGTGCTGAAGTTGCGCGGCAATCGCGGCTTCCGCACGAAAGCGTTGCAGTCCGTCGGCATTGGCCAGATGCCGGCTGAGGAGCATCTTTATCGCGACCATGCGATTGAGACTGACCTGTCTGGCCCGATAGACAACGCCCATGCCGCCGCGGGCGATTTCCTCCAGCACTTCGTAATCTTTGAACACGAACAAAGCCCCGTGTCTGGCTCGTTCACCCTCAACCGCGCCGCCAACCGCGAACGCGCTTTCAAACAGACAGCCCGCGCAAAGTCCATCCGGCGCGTCGTTGCTCAAGGCCGCGCCGCATTTGCCGCAGTGCTGCGACTGGGATGATTCAATCATGAACGTATTGGCAGTCTCTTCAACCTGCCGGTTGCATCTGCTACATCTCCAAATTTTCCATGCCGGCATTACGGGGATTCGCCAATTCACTCCGGACGACCGAACTCAGATAACGCAATTCCTGCTCCACCTCGGCAGCCGTCGTCACCGTTTGTGCAACCTCGGCCCGGAGCAATTCGCCATAGCGCTGACGCAAGCGATGCACGGCCACCTTCACCGCATCTTCAGTCATGCCCAGTTGTTCCGCCATCATTGCACAAGACAGCGTGCTCTTATCGCCCCATACGAACACCTTGAGTCGCTCGAACAAGTCCCTTTTGCCAGGCTGATCAAATTGCACTCGCAACGCCGCCATCGAACGATCCATCAAAATGGCCGCCCAACCACGGTCGAACAACGTATCCGAAGGCTGTTCCGTCACCGACGCATCAATGGAATGTTTCTCGACCAGATCGTCACTCAACAGAAGCGGTTTAAGTCCGTCGCCGCGCTTCCCACTGTTGCTCTTGTTCCATTCGTTGATGAGAAAATGTTTGAGCGACGAGAGCAGAAATGTGCGAAACCTTCCGCGATTGCGATCCGCGAGCCGGAGATAATCTTTTTTCAGCAGGCGGGCAAAAAAATCCTGGGTAAGATCCTGCGCATCCTCGACGCTGTGGCCTTGCCGCCGCACATAGGCAAACAAAGGTTGCCAGTAAGCCCGGCAAAGTTTCTCCAGCGCGGCATGGGCCTCATCCGAAGCTCCCGCGCCAGCTTGCAACACCACACTCCAGTGGGTGGTGTTGAAGTCTGAGTAGGGAGGTTGACCCGGATCACCTTGAAAATAATTTGTGCCTTGATCCTTCACGATCGAGTTGAATACTTGAGAAGTAGAGCCAAGGCCAACCCGCTTCGCAAGTGTAGAAAGTGACCATGCAGAAACCGGCGTGCAGGGCGAGTTTCCATAGCGCGGAACCCACCTCCTTGGACGATTTTCGACTCAAAAAGGTCCTTGCGGGGTTTGTGGTGGTCGCAGCCTTAATGAGACTTTTACATCGCCAAGTTGCCGCAGCGTTGGAGACCGAATCCGCCTGCATCTGTTATCCGACTTTACGCCGCCGCCTTCATTTCTGCGGCACGATTTCGATCAGAGCCAGTTCATTCGGGGCCAGCACCGGCATGGTTTCCTGCCACGAATCCCCAGATTCAATGCGGATGGCCTGGGCGGCACCAGACTCGTTGAAAACCGTGATGACGTAGCGATGCGACGGCGAAGTCAGCCATGGCGCCATGGTCGTCTTCAACGCGATGGAACGCGGTTGTGTTCCGGTATTCAACACCACGACGAGAGCTTTGTCTGGGAGCACGTAACCATTCACCCGTGCCTCGGGACACGGCTCCGAGAGGATGCTGTCTCCTACCAACTGACCATCCTCAAAATAGATTTGAAACTGCTGGTGAAGATTGGCGCATTGATTAAGAGCCTTTGAGAGTCCGGAGTGTTCCGTGATGCGAGCAGAGCCGTTGATCCCATCAGGCTTCGACGGCAGGACATTCAGGAACAAATGATCCGCGAACAATTGTTTCACCGCGCGCGGAGACGTTCCCACGTTTACATTGAAACGTGGCGTGGGATAGGCATTCACCAGCGCACGCCAGTCCATGCGCTCGTCGAACAGCGCCCAGTTCCATGTGTAGTCCAGCCAACGACTGTCGAGATCAAGGTTATTGAGACATTCCCCGGCGAAGGTTGCCTCCGGATTCTTTTTGGAAGCGGCGGCGCGCACTTTGGAAAAAATAGTTTCCAGATTTGGCGATGCCGGCTTGTGCATGTCCTGGTCCCAGGTGATCGAAGTCCAACCGCGCTTGACCATTTTCAAAAGGCTCGCCGTGATGTCCTCCTGCCAACCTGGATGATTTGGGTCTGCGAATGAACCGCGCGAAGCTTTGCCGTAATAAGGACGCAGCATGGGAATGAAGTCCGTGTGATATCCCCAATCCTCGAGTCCATCGGTCTTGCCGTACCTGGCGGGAATGGGATTGAGCATGGTCATGACGGACACAAACAACGACACGTTCACGCCTTTGGCCCGGCACTCCGCGAGAGACTGTTTGAATTCGGCGAGTGTTCCCAATTGAGGCGACGGTTGATCGGGAATCTCCCAAGGCCCCCACAACCAAAGCACCATTTCGTTCAAACCGTGAGCCCGACATTCATCCGCCAGTTCGGGCAGATCGCTGAAGTGCCAGACCACGGTTGGTGCAGTCGCATCGGCAACGGCATATTGTTGAGCCATCCACACGCTACGATAGCCGAGTGTGTTGCGCAGGTGCTTGGGCATTGGATGTGGCCGCGCAACATTGTCCGCAACCCAGACGCGAAATGGTTCAATTCCTTTGGCCCAGCCGTAACGGTGCGGCGTCAGAACGTATTCGGGACTGCTCCATTTCTCCCCGGGCCGGATCAGCGCCTTGTGTTCGCACATGAGCCGCAGCGTTTGATCCGATTGCGAAAGGTGCAACAGCACGCGATCGGTAGTTGGCTCGTCGGCTTCAGTCAGCGGTCCCCAGCTCCAAAGTTTCGGGAACAAGCTGAAGCCTCCCTGCAAACTTCCCATGTCCAGCCAGCGCGCGGCCATGGATTTGTCATACGCGCCCGATTTCAACGTCTGCCAGTTTCTTCGGCTGGCATACCAGCGACCATCGTCCTCGGGAAGTGAGAGATCGCGAAAAGGCTTCTGCACGCCACCGCATGAGCGAAGCTCGGTGCCATCCAAACCGGCAAAGGGTTGGAGCCCGTCCAAATCTGGAAACAGCACCTGTGGAATATCCAACCCGGACTTGTTTTCAATCGAAGCAGTCATGGTTACTGATCTCCCATCCACTGCTGGACGGATTTGCACAGTTGCCATCACTGATCCTTTCGCTTCAAACGCACGGCTCATGCCCAAAGTCTGCCATGTGATTGAAATCCCTCCGTCCGCGATCTCCACGCGAGCATCCTTTGAATACCGTGTCCCCAGCCGCAGCGGCTCGAATCCATGGCCGGGGTAAGCTGCGTCCAGCAACGAAGCGTTTCCCGGAGTGGACTTCAACATCTTCACGCCTCCGTATTCCAGTTCGAGCAAACCACCCGAATCCGGATCAATGATGACGCGCAGACCGTTAAGTTCAGCGCGAACCGGTTCTTTGGATTGAGCGGACACCACCGCGCAGGTGCAAAGGACGGTGATGACTATGATTTCTCCAAATTTCATGACAGTCCGCCTCCTCACGTCGGCGGCTACCAGAAAGTTCATTTCGCTGACTGCTTTCTGGACCAGTCTTTCAACGCAGCACGGTTTTGGTAAACCTTCTCAAAGACACGGGCAACGTCATCCATATCTGCTCGCGAGCCGAGGAAAATTCCGTGTTCGAGCCAGATGCATTGCTCGCGACAGATGAGGTCGCTGTTTGGTGTGCTGACCTTCCTATAATCCAGCTTCGCAGACGCCTTTGGAATGTAGGGCCCGAACGCCTTGTTTCGAAACATCGGCTGCTGGTGCAATGAAAAACCGTAGCCGCCCGAGCAGGAAATCCCCTCCGCCTGGAGCGCCTTGAGCACTGCGGCGCGCGGCGCTCCGAAAGCGGCAGCATCCATCCTCATCATGAACAAATGATAACTGTGCCGGGTGCAATCAACGCCACGCTTCTGCGGATGCAGGCCGGGGATTTCCGCGAGGCGGGACGCGAGATGCTTGCCATTGCGGTCGCGTGTTTTCGTTTGCGCCTCGAGACGATCAAGCTGGGCGTTGAGCACTGCGCCTTGAAATTCGCCCAGCCGGTGATTGCTGGAAATGACGTGGTGTTCGTACCAGATGCCCGTTGGAATGCGACCGCAGTTGTGAATGGAACGACACGTCTCCGCCAGCGCGTCATCGTTCGTGGTGATGAGACCGCCCTCACCTGATGTGAGGTTCTTGCTGGACTGAAATGAGAACGAGGCCATGTGTCCTAGCGATCCGGCTGGCTTGTTCCGATAACTCGCGCCGTGAGCATGAGCTGCGTCTTCGATCACCACGAGTTTGTGTTTTCGAGCGAGAGCCATGATGGCCTTCATGTCGGCCGGCTGACCGGCGAAGTGAACCGGGATGATCGCCCTGGTGCGCGGCGTGATGGCCGCCGCCACCGCCTTTGGATCCATGTTGAATGTGTTGAGATCAATGTCCACGAAGACTGGAACCGCATTGGCCTCGATCACGGCGGACGCCGTCGAGAAGAAGGTGTACGTCGGCACGATAACTTCGTCCTCGGCACGAATGCCCGCCGCCAGCAAAGCAATGCGCAGTGAGACGGTGCCGTTCACAACGCCGATGGCATGTTTACAGCCATGCATGGCGGCGAACCGTTGCTCAAATTCTGCGACTTCCGGCCCGTTCAGCTTTCCCCATTTGCCGCTGTGCAACGCACGAAGAAGACGCTTTTCCTCCGGCTTGCCAAAGATTGGCCATGCTGTGAAAGGCCGGTTGCGAAGTGGTGTTCCACCCAGGAGTGCGAGTTTGTTGCCTGTCATAAATGTTTTGAAAGGCTACTGGCTGTTGGCTTGATGCTAAAGACTAAAACTTCTTGCCCATGTAAATGCAGCCGTCTTTTCCCTCCCCGACGCGAAGGAGTTCCTGGAAGCCAAGTTTCTTGTAAAACCCAAACGCCGGCGTGTTCATCATGCTCACGCCAAGATGCGCACCAGGCGAACCTCGCTGGCGGAGTTTGTCCATGACCATTTCCATCATGCGCCGGCCATAGCCACGACCTTGTGCGCGGTCCAACAGATCAATGTGCAGGTGTGCGGGATAATCCGCGTACGGCTCCGGCATGGTGTAATCCGGGTTGTGATACCACGAGTGAACCATTTGCGACCGCGTCCATTTATCCGGATCACCTGACGGCATCGGAAACCGCACACACAAATCCGGTCGCCACTCCTTTTCGTAACGCTCGAAAAATGCGCGCGAATCAAACGCAGCCAGGGCGTAACCGCAGATGCCCTGATCATCCTCCAATATCAAACTCAGATCCGGCTCGTAGGCGAGATACGGGCCGACGAAGATGCGGCCGAGCGCGTCAGGGTCTTCGCGGTAAAACGGTTCGCCGTCTTTGCCGAAGTTGCCGGTTTTCATGCAAACGTAATAGGCTCCGGGTTGATCGCCCGGACGCGCAGGACGGATGATGCAGTCTTTCATAATTTATGGGGGGGGGTGAGTTTCGGGTAATATTATCGGTCAAAAACTATTCACCTTGAGGCACAGGGGCAATCGTGCCGTTGGTTTGCGTCACCATCAAGCACTGAAGCCGGGCCACAAAACCACCACGGTATGTGCCCGGCAGATGCGACTCCGGGTGATAAGCGGCATCGTGATTCCCAACCACCGACTTGAAGGCAATGTAGCGGTCCAGCAAATCCAACTCCTCGCGAAGTTCCCATACGCGGCGGTTCAATGCATAGAACAAAGGGCGATGCCGAAGCTCTGTCAGGCGGAAGCAGAACTCCTTAAGCCGGCTTATCTGTTTTCGAAAAGCGATGGCTTCATCGCCCCATGTCGCAGGATTCTGCGAGAGCAAATCACGGGCACGATCAAAAAGCTTTTTCGCCTCTGGCCCGTCTTCGTACGGCAGATAATAGCAATCTCCCAGCAGGATCAAATCCTCCAGCGAGAGCGGCTGGCCCGAGGTTGCGAAATATGGAAACCACTCGCGCATCGCGGCGAGATAAGCCTGGCGGCAATCCCAATTGGCGGAGCAAGAGACAAATTCCGCCAGCGTGCGAATTGTAACAAAATTGAAGGGAAACTCCGTGTTCGGATTGATCAGCAGGCCGCTGACCTCAGCGCGCAACTCAGGCGTGCGCCCGCTGTAAGGCCCGCAG
Source organism: Verrucomicrobiota bacterium (assembly GCA_013140495.1). Taxonomy (GTDB): domain Bacteria; phylum Verrucomicrobiota; class Verrucomicrobiia; order Limisphaerales; family JADLHS01; genus JADLHS01. The sequence continues at coordinate 7,239 of JABFSR010000213.1, read as the reverse complement.
AAAAACCGGCGTCCGTCGTAATCGTTGGCGTGAAGATTGTCCCAGATGAGCGGCTTGCGGCGCAGCACTGTCTGTAGTTCCCGAATGTGCGCGACGGTGATTTCACGGGAGATGATTTCAGGTCCCGTCCAGAACACCTCCAATTCAGGAAGCAACTCGCGCCCGATGATTGAAAGATAGCCTTCACCGCCCAGTCCACCCGCCGCCATCCGTCCACAATAGGGCGTGGGACAGAAAAGAAACCGTGCCTCCGCACATCGCGCGCGTGTCCAGCGAAAGATTTCGTTGACCACATGACACTGTGCCGAGGCGAATGAACCAAAGCGCTGGCTGTCGGCCGGGTCCATGCGGTCGGGGATATCATCGAACAGCAACGCGAAATTTTTGCATCCCAATTCCAGCATCTGCTCGAAGCGTTTTTTGAGATGATCCAGCTCCGCCGCATTGCTGTAGCGGATATCAAGCCCGGGACTGAGCGCATAGACAAAGCGCAGGTTGCGCTGCAGACAGGCCTGGATCAATTCGCCGAGTGCTTCGGCTTCGGCGGCACTGTAAAGCTCGCGCCAGATTGCACGCTGGTTCAAATCGTCCTTGGGACAGTAGAAATAGGTGTTCAGTCCCCAACGAGACATCAAGTCGAACAATTCGAAGCGTTCCGCCTGTGTCCAGGGCGGCCCATAAAAACCTTCAATCACTCCAGCGAGGAAATTTCCCGTCGTATTGGTTGCCATGTGTTCGTCAGATTCGACGCGCCAAAGCTATGCGGTGCAACGCACGTATGGCAAGACTGCAGGGCGGCCTCGGAAGCCGTTGAGTTCGGATTCGATCTTTGCGGGCTTTGGCGGTGGGGGGTTAAGTCTGCAAATGCGGCACGCGCAAAACAGGGAAGCAGATTCCGTATCGCCTGGCGAAGAAACATCTGAAATAATTCGGGCAGACTACGAATACGAAGAGAATGCAAAGGTTTTCATTTATAGCCGTTTTAGCAGTCCTGTTGCTGACGCTGCCCGGCCAGGCAGACCTGCCGCACGAACTCCGAACAGGAGTCGCCGGACATGCTTTTGACCATCTGGGCAACCTCGGCGAACAGGCGGACGCGGCGGCTGCCAGCGGCGCGAACATCATTTACGCCACAGGCCTGGGCGGCCTCGGTTATTCCGGCCTGCCGTCAACAGAAGTTCTCAAGCAACAACGCAGGAATTCAGCAGAGTATGTGGGCCGGGCGAAGTCGCGCGGCATTCGTCTGGCACTTGGCTATCTGTGCGCCACGTCCATCGTCAAACTGGAAACTTTTGATCGGAACTGGCCGCCGGAGTTCCGCGCGCAATTTCGGACCTCGCCAGCCGAGTGGCGACAGCAGGATCGGGACGGCAAACCGCTTCCGTCCTGGTACGGTGGGGATTATCAACCAGCCTGCATGAACAATCCCGACTGGCGCTCGTATGAGAAATTCATGGTGCGCCAGCAAATTGAATCCGGCCATGACGGCATATTCTTCGACAACCCAACCGTTCATCCCCAAGGCTGTTTCTGTCCGCATTGCATGAACAAATTCTCCCTGTTCTTACGACGGGAGGGAACACAGGTCAGGGACAATTCCCTGCCCGCCCTGCGCCAGATGGCGATTCAACGCACGAATGACTTCCTACGATTTCGCTGCACCATTGCGCGGGACTTCCTGGCGGAGATGCGCCGCTTTGCGAGAAGCCTGAATTCCCGAGCATTGATCACGTGCAACAACAGTCTGAACTCGGTCGAGGTGTTTTATTCGCAATGCCGGAACTACGGTTACAACATTTTTGAGATGAGCCAGGCGGAGGACCTGGTTGTGGTTGAAGATATGAGCAGCCAGCCAAGGACGCTGCCCAACGGCAAGTCGCTGGAGTACGGGCCGACTTACGAGCAGCTTCACGCCATCGGCCACGGGAAACCTGTAGTGGCCGTCACGATTGCGGATGCGGATTATCACACGTCACCCAACCTGGTGCGACTGGCGATGGCCGAGGCGGCAGCGCACAACGCCTCGTATCTCTCGTGGCCCACGTGGCCGGAGAACATGCGCGAGCGGATGCAAACAGCTATACGTCCGCAGGCAGATTTCCTTCGAGACAACAACCCGTTGCTGAACGACACACGCGCCCGTCGCGACGTGGTGTTGTTCCTGCCTTTTCGGCGATGGCTTGAAACCAACACCTGCGCCACATCGCTTATCGCCGCCGAACTGACGCGCGCGAACATTCAATATGGGGTGTTGTGCGAGGAATTCTTCAAAGCACAGGCGCTCAAGGGCGCGAAGACAGTGCTCGTCGAAAGGATCGCCGTGTTGAATCCGCAGGAGTTGAGGGTTCTTGATTCGTTCAAGCGTAAAGGCGGACGTGTCATTTCAGCCGATCGAAGAGACTGGCTCGGTGAACTCCAACGCACCCTGCCCAAACCAGCCATAGTCCTGAGCGGCCCGGCCACGTTGCGCGCAGTGGTTCGCGATCAGCGGGTGCGAACGATCGTTCATCTATTAAACCTCAGTCTGCAAAAAACATCCTCGTTCGAAGACCGCGTCACCCCAGCCTCCGATGTGCGGGTCACGTGCCGAGTGCCAGCCGCGCGCGTACGGTCTGTTCGTGCGTTGACGGCGGATACCACTGCATCCAGCGGCACGCTGCCTTTCTCCATGCGACGGGATGGCAAGGAATCGGTTCTGGAAATCATTGTTCCACGATTGGAGATCGCGACGATTTTGTTGATCGAATGATAGAGCGAAAGTACGCTTAAGGAATGTTCCAAGTAAACGATTTCACGGGTGCATGGCCAGCTCTCGACCCAGGTCCAGGTCCACGACCACGGATAAACCCAGAGCGCGTCAGGATAGGACCTGCCAGCGGAGCGCAGGAAACGCTTCTCCCCAATCCACTCCGCGTGACCGTCACTGAAGGACTGGTTGTGACCATCCGGCGTTCCCAGCGTCCCTCGGGGACCGTGGTTTGAAGCCCAATGTTTCTCCGGCTCAAACACGACCGTATGATCGGCAGTCAACGGGCCGACGCGATCTGTAGATCTGGAAGGTGAACTTTTCCCTTTGAAATTGCCGCCGGACAAGGCGGTCAGCACCATGTAATGGTCAATGTGAAACAACCCTTCATCCAAAAAGAACCTCAGATAGTCGGGTCGCGCCGGACATTTCCAGATGGTGAGCGGCTTCTGATCGGTGATCACGGTTCCGGTTTTGAAGCCGGCGCTGGCCATGCCGTAGGAGATCAGCGCGATTGCCTGGTTGCTGCTCATCACGTAGAGCGGGCCAATGGGATTGTATCGGGTCGTTTTATCAGCGCTGGGGAAAATGCTCTTGAAGTCATCAGCATACATGAGGAAAGCGGTCGCCTGCCCTTTGAGATTGGTCAGGCAGGAAATGCGGATGGCTTTTGCCTTGGCCTTGCCCAATGCGGGCAGAAGCATTGCGGCAAGTATCGCGATGATGGCGATGACCACGAGCAATTCAATCAGCGTAAAAGCGCGGCTGATTCTTGCGACTGTTGATTCCAAACCCTTCTTCATAGATTTCAGAGGAAAGCTTCGCGCTCAATCTTGAATGTACCAAAACGAATGCACGACCTTCGAGGAGGCATCCACCTCCCAGAGTTTCTTGAACGACACCCGCTCCACGTGCCCGTCCAACAGAGTTACATTCGCACCGCCATTGTGAACGGTCGGTCGCCCGTTGTTAAAAGGAACATCAGGATACTGCGGCATGGTGTCCTTTTTCCCGTCGCCGTTCAGATCAAGCGTAAATCCGTAATTCGGATCCACTGGCGAATAGACATAATGTGAAAGCGTATCCATGAAGAGCATCGCATCGGCAGGCTTTTTAATGCGAACGGCATTCAAGGGCCTGGTGCTGTCAATGTAGTAAAACGGCGCGCTCAAAGGGTTGCCATAAGCACCGAAATTCGCGCCGATCCAGCAATTCCAGGAGGTTGGACTCCAAGCGCCCTTGAAAAAATCCGGCGCCGAATAACTCCCACCAGGACACATGCGGAGTTCGTTGGTGTAGGCATCTGTGCTGCCGAAGTTCACCCCCACCTGGACACGGCGGGCGACGTAAGGCGCAAGTTTCATGTGCCAGAAATCCTTGGTGTAATCCCCGGAAGAATCTCCAAAGGGCGGAAGACGGTCATTGAAATCGCCCTGATACATCACGGTGGCATAGCCCCAGTTCTTCATGTTCGAGGAGCATCGGATGGTCTGGGCCTTTGCCTTGGCCTTGCCCAGCGCCGGCAGAAGCATCGCGGCAAGAATCGCGATGATTGCGATGACCACCAACAGCTCGATCAATGTGAAAGCCGAGCGTACTCGTTGGGTGTGTTTCAACATGCTATGGATATTGGCACAAACGTAGAGCCTTCAATTTCCTCCCCTCGCACAAAGGCTTCGTTCTTGCCGAGGGGGAAGTCTTTTATTTCGGCGGTGGACCCGAATTTTGACAACATCAGCGCGGTTCGTAACAACGCTACAGAACTTCCAAGCTTACCAAAATAAGTAGTTGATGTCCGGCGGATCGCTCAAGTGATTTTCGAAGTCTGCCGGAAACTTATAGAACTCGGCATGGGAATCGCCGAAGAGCACCGCCTCAGAGCGTTTGCCTCGAACGTTGTGCCACTCGCTGCGTGAGTCCGTAATGCTGCGGTTGGCGTGCCAGGGCCAATCGGCCTGAATGAGCTTGGTGTTCGGTTTACGCGCGATGACTGAAGCCTTGATGGGCTGGGTAGCCTGATATATCTTGCCACCGCTTCCAGTCACCGCCTTGACGCGGGCAAAATCTCCCGCCCATTCCACCAGATAGCTGTTGCCCCAACCTTCCCAACAACTCTTCGGGACTGGATTCAGGGCGTCACCTTTGTCGCCAGGACAATGGAAAACCTCCTTGTTGCCGACATAGCGGTTGAGCGGACGGTTGGTTTCCCACTCTCCCCCTGCATAATCGCCTGCATAACCTGACGTGTATGGAGTAGTGGGGCGTTGGCCGCCAACAGCGGCCCAACCGTCGTGTACCGGATACTTGTCGCTTGAGTCCTCTGCATACATGTGATAGGCGAGGCCGATTTGATGCTGGTTGCTGATGCATTTGGTACGATGGGCCTGCACCTTGGCCCGCGCCAAGGCAGGCAATAGCATGGCGGCCAGAATTGCGATGATGGCAATCACCACCAGCAATTCGATCAGGGTGAAACCCCGGCCAGCATTGTGCCGGGAAGTTCCGAAGTTGCGGCTTCGCAAACCAGAAATCCGGTCAACAAATGCCATGGCAAAAAATTGCTTCATCTGAGTTCGCACGGGTTGAATACAATCCAAAATAGCAGCCACGGCCTCACAGGACAAGGCTGTCTTGCTGGTTCATCGCTTTTTGATCGCGCCTTGAAACAATAACTCAGGCAAACAGCTTGGTGACAGCCTTGGCCTTCACGAGTTCGCGCGGTTGTTTCAGGTGGTTGTAAACGATTGTTTCCGGATCAATGCCAAACGCGTGATACATGGTGGCGAGCAGTTCGGTCGGGTGGACCGGCTCCTCGGTCGGGCTGCTGCCGGTCTTGTCGGATTTGCCATGCACATAGCCGCGTTTGATTCCGGCTCCGGCGATCACCGAGGTGTAGCAATAGGGCCAGTGATCGCGGCCATCGGCGGTGTTGGAGTTGCCGGAGGTGCTCACGCCTTTCTGCGGACTGCGCCCGAATTCTCCGATCGCAACGACCAAGGTTTCCTTCAGCAAGCCGCGTTCGTCCATGTCGGCAATGAACGCCGCCAAACCCTGGTCCAGCATCGGCCCCGACCGATCCTTCATGCGTTTGGTCAGGTCGGCGTGATGATCCCACGAGTGGTTGTCCGAGTTGGCGACCTTCGGCCAGATGACTTCCACGACCCGTGTGCCGGCTTCGATCAATCGCCGTGCGAGCAGGCAGCTTTGGCCAAATGTATTCCGACCATAGCGGTCGCGCATCTTCCCGGGTTCCTGCGAGAGGTCGAAGGCTTTGCGGGCTCGGCCGGAGATGATGAGGTTCAAGGCGCGCTGGTAATAGTCGTCCAAGTTGTAATTCTCGACGGCCTTCTCGACATCCGGCATGGCGGCCTCAACCGCCTCGCGCAGATTCGCACGGCGCTGGAGACGGAGCGCAAAAACCTCCGGCGGCAATTTCAGGTCATCCACCCGGATACGATCCATCTTGTTCAGGTCCATGTCGTCGCCGTCCGGGAACAGCGTATAGGGATCGTACGCCTTGCCCAAGAATCCCGCGCTGCCGCCCTTGCCAACGACATTGGATTCCTGAAGCGGGCGCGGCAACATCACGAATGGCAGCATGGGTTCGGTCACGGGACGCAGCCGGACAATCTGGGAGCCGAAGTTTGGAAAATCCTTCGGGTCGGGCGGCTCGAGCTGACCGGACGGGCTGACCTTGTCGGTCGTGTAACCGGTCATGATCTGGTAAATGGCCGCCGTGTGGTTGAACAGGCCGTTGGGCGTGTAGCTCATGGAGCGGATCATGGTGAACTTGTCGTTCACCTTGGCCAGCTCGGGCAGTATCTCGGTGAAATTCACGCCGGGGATTTTCGTAGGAATCGGTTTGAAGCTGCTGCGAATGTTGTCGGGTGCGTTTTCTTTCGGGTCCCACAGATCAATGTGACTCGGCCCGCCCTGAAGGTAGATCATCACGACATTCTTGGCCGTGCCCCACCCGGGACCGCCGGCGTGTTTGCCCGGCTCGCCCGCGAGGGCCTGCAATTTGAAGAGCGATCCAAGCGAAAGGCCCAACATACTCGCGCCTCCGACCCGCAACAGGTCGCGCCGCGTCATTTTCAGATGGGGATCACAAAGGTCACTGCAGGTGCCACCGGTTATATTGATCATAATGGTTTCCTCAGGTTGGAGCGTTTCGGGTCATTGCGTGGACGGTAAAGCACCAAAATCCAAACACCAAACACCAAAATAATCCCAGGCTTCAAACTTCAAAATCCGCCCACCTTCGCAAGCTTTTGAGGTTGGCGTTCGGAGTTTCTTTGGTGTTTGGTGTTTGGATTTCGGTGTTTTCATTCAATGGTTAAATAAGAATCCCGGGCTGTTGATCAGCGCCCACGTCAAATCCTGAACGACCGTGAGCCGCTTGTTTTCGTTCTGCCGGCCACTGGCCTTGGCATCTTCGCGCAACTGCACCAGATAAGGATCGAGGCGGATTGGCTCTTCCGCCTGTGTTGCTG
>JABFSR010000053.1 GCA_013140495.1 Verrucomicrobiota bacterium | reverse complement strand
CAGGTTCGGTGTCCTCACGACGATTGGCCGTGAGCACCTGGAGTTTTTTGGTGATGTGGCGGGTGTGGCGCAGGAAGAAGGCGTGCTGGCGGAACTGCTGCCTGCCGATGGGAAACTGTTCTTGAACGGTGACAACGAATGGACCAACGCGATTGCAAAAAGGACCAGGGCGGCTGTTTTGCGGATCGGAACGTCGGCCAAATGCGACTGGCGTGCGCGAAACGTGAAGATGGAAAAGAGCGGGACGACATTCACGGTCGAGGCTCCGGACGAAAAATTCGGCGGAACTTACAGAATCAATTTGCTCGGACGTCATCAGGTGTTGAACGCCGTGTATGCAATCGCGGTCGGTGCAGAACTCGGATTGAGCCGCGACGAAATCAAACGTGGTCTGGTCGAGTGCATGCCGGCAAAGATGCGGCTTGAAATCTGGGAGTCGTCCGGAGTGTGTGTGCTGGATGACGCGTACAATGCAAACGCAGATTCCATGGAGGCCGCGTTGTTGGTGTTGCAGGAATTGCCGTGCAAGGGTCGTCGTGTGGCGGTGCTGGGAGACATGGCGGAACTCGGCGAGCAAAGCGAGAGCGCGCATGCAGAAGTGGGGCGTCGTGCGGCGGAACTCGGGGTGGAACAGTTGATCGCCGTCGGTAAAATGGCCGGTGTGATGTCAACCGCGGCGCGCGGAGCGGGCTTGAGCCGGGTGATTGAACTTGTGGATGCCGAAGCTGCGGCAACGGCGATCAAATCGTTTTTGAAACCGGGTGACACGGTTTTATTGAAGGCATCGCGGGCGACGCGCCTGGAGCGGATCAGTGCCGCGTTGCGCGGGTCCAACGGGATCGGGAAGCACTGAATGATCTATCAACTGACGCAATGGCTGCTGGATGTTTCAGCAAAGACGACATGGGCGCAGGATGTTTCGGCGCTTCGGTTGTTCCGTTACATCACGGTGCGCAGTGCGGGTGCTGCGGTGACGGCGTTTTTGTTGAGCCTCTGGCTTGGGCCAAAAGTGATCGAGTGGTTGAAGCGGCTCAAGTTCGGACAAGATTACGTGGATCGCGCCCACGAGGCTGGCGATTTGAAAACGCGTATTCTGGACAAGCGTGGCACGCCGACCATGGGCGGGCTCCTGATTGTGGGTGTGTTGAATGTGACGACGTTGCTGTGGGCGCAGTGGAATCCGCTGGTGGAGCTTACATTGTTGACGGTGTTGGTGCTGGCGGGGCTCGGCTTTTACGACGATTACGCCAAGATCACGAAGCAAAGCAGCGGCGGAGTTCCGCCGAAGGTGAAGCTTTGGGTGCAGTTCGTATTGGCAGGATTCGTGGCGGTTTATCTGTGGTGGTGGCCGGCGGAGAGTTTGTTGCAGATCACGGGGCAGGAGCACGCGGAGAAGAACAATCTTGTCAGCGTGCTGATGCTGCCATTTTACAAATACCCGATTCATGCGGGGGTGATCGTCGGCATCACTCTGACGGTTTTGACGATCGTGTTCAGTTCCAATGCGGTCAATTTGACGGACGGTTTGGATGGGCTGGCAATCGGTTGCACGCTGATCAACTCGTTTGTCTTTCTGGTGCTCACGTATCTGGCGGGCAACTACAAGTATGCCGGATACCTACAGATACCGTTCGTATCTGGTGCGGGAGAGTTGACGGTTTTTTGTGCAGCGATGATCGGCGCAGGCATGGGTTTCCTATGGTTTAATTGTCATCCGGCCCAGGTGTTCATGGGTGACACAGGTTCACTTGCCCTGGGCGGGTCTCTTGGGTTGATAGCCGTGTTGATTCATCAGCCGTTCCTGTTCGTCATCGCGGGCGGAGTTTTCGTGATGGAAGCATTCTCGGTCATTTTACAGCGCGGTTGGTTCAAGTACACAAGACTGAAGTCGGGAACTGGCCGCCGGATATTTTTGATGGCGCCGATTCACCATCACTTCGAGAAGAAGGGCTGGTATGAATCACAGGTGGTGATGCGGTTTTACATTCTGTGTGTGCTGTTCGCGGTGGTAGCGTTAAGCACGCTCAAGATTCGGTGAGGAAGTCAGTAGTCAGTAGTCGGTAGTTTGGCGTGCGAATGCGAAGGCTACTGACCACTGATTACGAACTACTGACTCGGAAGAAGCGAACCAGTGAATACAAAAGTTGCAAACAGGCAGTGCGAAGCCGCGCTCAAGCGTGGAACGAAACATTTTTGTTCCTTGCCAGCGCGCGTGCGCGTTGCTAAAAAAACAGCGTCACGGCGCGGTCGGTCGCGCTGTTTCGGAAGGCGTGCGGCTGCGGGTGCAGCAAGGGCGGACTTCGATTTTTCCAGAACGGTCTCAAAATCGCCGCATTCCATTGTGTTTTGCAGAAAACCATTAGTAGGGGTGTCCCGGTCAGTGACCCCAACAGGCCCGGTTGTTTTCGGGGCAGCGGGAAAGTTGACCCGTCGTAACAAGAATTTGCTTCGCGCTTTTTTGAGGAAAAAGCCCGGGGCAACAAACTAAAAAACCAAACCTCAAAAGAAAGGACGCGATACCGCGCCAAAGAAAATGAACAGCCCCAGTCAGATTACCCCACAGGGCTCCTCACCGGAGCAAAAACAACAGGGTCGCAAACGATTCTACCTGGCCTTTTTTACCATCGTCAGTCTGAACGCGATTTTTCTTGTGCTCGCCCTGTTCATCCAGGGTTGCAAACGCCAGCCCGCTGCCGAACAGCCCGCAGATCCGGGGGCTGTTGTGAATGCAGATTCAAACTCCGTCCCCGTCACGGACATTGCCTCGGCCACGAATCCGCCGGTGCAGGCATCGAATGTGGTTCAGCAGATCGTTGAGCCGACGCCCGTGCCTCCGCTCCCTCCCGCCGCCTCTCCAACTGAGCACACAATCGTCAAAGGCGACATGCTTGGTGACATCGCCAAGAAATACGGAGTCACCCTCAAGGCTCTTAAAGCTGCGAACCCGACCGTGGACGAAAAGCATCTCCAGATCGGAAAGAAACTCGTGATACCCGCCCCGGCATCCGCTGAAGTTCACAGCCCCCCGCCTGGTACGTTATTGGCAATCCCCGACTCCGGTGAACAGATGCACGTCGTGAAATCTGGCGACACACTTGGCGCACTGGCAAAAAAATACGGCACTAGCATACAAGCCATTCAGGAAGCGAATGCGTTGAAGGACACACGCATCATTGTTGGACAGAAACTCAAGATTCCCGCGAAGGCTTCCGCGCCGTCGCCGGTTGTTGAGCCTGCACCGGTCGCGCCCACAGTTGCTCCTGCCACTGCTCCGCGTTGACACTTTTCGCCGGGTGGTGGATTACCTCGATCCGCCGCCCGGTGTTGGTCAGAAATGAAAATCGCCACCACCACGCTCGCGTTTTGTGTTGCCGCGTTGCTGACGCTCGGCCTGGTGATGCTTTACAGCACGGGGCTTTACAGCAAACCCGACGTGGCGTCTCCGGCCTCGCGCTTCTTTGTTTCGCAATTGACCTGGTGCGTGCTTGGAATTGTCGCCTGCATCACAGCCGCGTGCGTGGATTACCGGAAGCTGAAAGCTGTCGCGTGGCCGCTGTATGGTGTGGTGCTCGTGTTGTTGGTCGTCGTGTTGAAGACCAAGGCTGTCAATGGAGCGCACCGCTGGTTTTCATTTCCAGGAGTCAACTTCCAACCCTCGGAACTCGCCAAGCTCGCGCTCATCCTCGCTCTGGCGTGGTACGTGGACCGTTATTCGCGCCAGATGCACACATTCAAGCGCGGCATCCTTTTGCCCGGTGTCATCATCGGTGCGGTGCTCGGTTTGATTTTCGTCGAACCCGATCGCGGCACAACGATCCTTCTCGCAGCGGTGAGCGGTTCGATGCTTTTGATTGCGGGAGTCCGCTGGCACTACATCATTTCAGCGGGGGTCCTCGGAGTGATCGGACTTGCTGTTTCGATCATTCACGATCCGATGCGTATGAACCGGATTTTCAGCTGGCTCGATCTTGAGGAAACCAAGACCGGTGTGGGGATGCAGGGTTACCAGGCAATGCTGGCTCTGGGTTCCGGCGGTTGGTTTGGTCTGGGGCTCGGCAACGGACGGCAAAAGCTCGGATTCGTTTCTCAGAACCAGACTGATTTCATCCTTTCAGTCATTGGCGAGGAACTCGGCCTCGTGGCAACGCTCGCTGTCCTCATTGCATTCATCGTCATCGTGCTTTGTGGAATTTACATTGCGATGCGCGCGCGGGATACGTTTGGGACAATGCTCGCGAGCGGCATCACTTTTCTCATCGGCCTCCAGGCATTCATCAACATCGGCGTCGTCACCAGCGCATTGCCGAACAAGGGTCTGGCACTTCCTTTCATCAGCTACGGTGGATCAAGCCTGCTCGCCATGTTCACCTGCGTCGGGATTTTGTTCAGTGTCGCGCGACAGGCCCGCGAGGGGGAACTGTTCAAATCGAAAAACCCGTTTGCCACTGACGAACTGTCTCCACAAACTTCATGAAGCCCGGGGACGAAACCAAGCCCTGCATCGCCATTGCGTGTGGCGGAACGGGAGGTCATTTGTTTCCAGGACTTGCCGTCGGCTCGCAATTGCTCAACCTCGGTTGTGACGTTTCCTTGCTGGTATCGCCCAAGGATGTGGATCAACAGGCTGTGAAATCGGCGCGGGACATGCAGGTTTTCACGCTCCCCGCAGTCGCGCTTCAGAATGGAAACCGTCTCGCATTCCTGCGTGGATTCTGGAATTCATTACGGGCATCCAGGAAACTTTTCAAACAGCGCCGTCCTGATGCCGTTCTCGCGATGGGTGGATTCACCAGTGCGCCTCCGGTGCTGGCTGCCCGACTGATTGGCGCAAAAGCATTCCTTCACGAATCCAACACGATTCCTGGCCGCGCCAACCGCTGGCTCGCGCGTTTTATCAGATGTGGTTTCGTCGGCTTTGAACAGGCGGGAGCTCTGCTCGGAGCAAAGAGGGTTTCCGTCACCGGTACTCCCGTTCGCTCTGAATTCCAAACCCGCGATTCAGCGGCATGTTGTCAGGCGCTGGGGCTCGATCCGATGAAGCCGGTTCTGCTTGTGATCGGCGGCAGCCAGGGTGCGAGCGGGATCAATGAATTGATCGTGGCTGCGCTGCCTCTGCTTGTGCAACGCGGTCTGAACTGGCAATGGGTTCATCTCACCGGGCCGAAGGACGTGACAAAAGTTGCGGCGGTTTACGACAAGCTTGGCGTTCGAGCCATCGTTCAACCGTTCATGGAAAACCTTGCGGTGGCAATGGGGGCGGCGACGGCGTGTGTGAGCCGCGCCGGCGCCTCATCGCTGGCTGAAATAGCTGCAATGCGTTTGCCGTCGCTGCTCGTGCCTTTTCCTCACGCGGCGGACAATCACCAATTTCACAACGCGCACGCGTTCGCAAACAGCGGCGCGGCGCGGTTTCTCGAACAGAAGGAGGCGCAGCCGGAAATCGTCGCCACCCTTGTGCTTGATCTCGTTGAAAACAACGGGGCAAGAAGTTCGATCCAGTCGGCGCTCGCGCAGTGGCACGCGCCGGATGCGGCCCGGGAAATTGCCGGGACGATGCTGCGTGTGATTATGGAAGGCGACAGTGCGATTGAGGGTGGAGAAGAAAAAAGCTCCAAGCTCCAAGCTCCAAGCTCCAGAGAATCTTCAAGCACCAAATATCAAGCTGTGCTTCGTGGCGGATTGGGTATTTGGGTGTTTTGGGTGTTTGGGTGTTTCACTTCCGCATGACCATAACAGGAGACATCATGGAAGTTCCGAAGTCATCCAGCGTAAATCCGGCGGTTGAGCTCGCCCGGATTCTCTCTGCGGCTGCCGTGGTGCGTCGCGATGAGCCGCTGGCCAAACGCACCACGTTGCGTGTCGGCGGGCCCGCGGATGTTTACGTCGAACCGGCGAACGAAAGCGATCTCGCGGTGACGGTTGAGTTTTGCCACGCGCGCGGGCTGAGTTTTTTTGTGATGGGTCGAGGATCGAACCTGCTCGTTCGCGATGGTGGTTTTCGTGGAGTAGTGATCTGTCTGGCGTCACAAGATTTCAGCCGTGTGGAAATCGAAGGTGAGCGGTTGCGTTGCGGCGCAGGGGTGAAGTTGAAACAAGTGGCCGTGGACGCGAAACGCGCCGGGCTTGCAGGTGTGGAATTTCTCGAAGGTATTCCAGGCAGCGTGGGCGGTGCCCTGCGGATGAACGCGGGGGCGATGGGCGGACAAATGTTTGATGTGATTGAATCGGTTCGCGTGATGGATCGCGCGGGGCAGGTTCGCGAACTGACAGTGGCTGAAATTCCGGTCGAGTATCGCTGTTGTCCATTGTTGAAAGATCACATCGCGCTCGGTGCTGTCTTTCGTTGCCGGGCTGCGACGCGCGCTGAAGTCGAGCAACGAATGAATACATTCAGCGAGAAGCGCTGGGAGTCGCAACCATCAATGCCGAGCGCGGGCTGCATGTTCAAGAACCCGGCGACGATACCGGCGGGCAAGTTGATTGAGGAGTTGGGTTTCAAGGAAAAGCGCGTCGGCGGGGCGATGGTTTCAAAAGAACACGGCAACTTCATCGTCAACACCGGCAATGCGACGGCGCACGATGTTTTGGAACTGGCGGCATTGATCAAGGCGCGGGCGTGGAGCGAACGCAAGATTGAATTGCAAACTGAAGTGGAAATCGTGGGAGTGGATTAGGGCGGGCAGGGTATGGAGCAGGGTGCTCTGCCGCGGAAAATCAGATGTCACATAAATTGAATATCACGGTCATGCTTGGCGGGCCGAGTGCGGAGCGGGAAGTTTCGCTGTCCTCGGGTGCCGCAGTGGCGGCTGCCTTGAGGTCGCGCGGGCACAAGGTGTTCGAGTTGGATCCAAAGAAGCCCACGTGGCGGCTTGCATCCGGAACCGAGGTGGTGTTTCTCGCACTGCACGGAACATACGGTGAGGACGGCACGGTCCAGGCAGAGCTGGAAAAAATTCAGATTCCGTACACGGGTTGTGACGCAGAGGCGAGCCGGATTGGTTTTGACAAGGTGTTGACGAAGGAGCGTTGCGTGGCGGCGGGTGTCCCGACGGCGCGTTCACTGGTTTTGGAAACCGCAAAGACGCCCTGGCCGATGGGTTGGAATCCGCCAATGGTCATCAAACCGGTGCGGCAGGGGTCGAGCGTTGGTTTGCAGTTTGTGGAGCGTGTCGAGGAATGGCCGGTGGCGCTGGCGGAATCGCTGCGTCATGACACGCAGGTTCTGGTTGAGGAAAAAATCATCGGTCGCGAGTGCACGGTGGGAATCCTTGATGACAGGCCGCTGCCTATTGTCGAGGTGCGGCCCAAGGCTGGCGTGTACGACTACCGCACGAAATATAGTGTCGGCTCGACGGAATACTTTTGCCCTGCGCCGTTCGACGAGGCGACTACGCAGCGCGTGCAGGAAGCAGCGCTCGGCGCGTTCCGGGCGATTGGCGGGAGGGATTACGCACGGGTGGACGTGATGGTCCGTGCAGATGGAAGGCCGGTGGTGCTGGAAGTCAACACGCTGCCCGGCATGACGGAGACCAGCCTGTTGCCGAAGGCGGCTGCGGCTGCGGGAATTGGTTATGCGGAACTGTGCGAGCAGATGGTGCTGCTGGCCTTGAAGCGGGCAAAAAATTAGAAACGAGCCGGGGTATTTTGAATTGAAAGATGTGGTCGCGGAAAAAATATAAGAATCGCCGGTTGGGACAGATTCACGTGCTGGACGTGAGGCTGCGGTCCGATCAGGTGCGTCGTTCCCGGATGCGGCTGACGGCGCGTGTGTTTGGCGTGCTGTTTGGAGCGGCTCTGGGCACGTATCTTGTCTGGCGCTCGGGAGAGTGGGCCTTGAACCGGATGGTTTATCAGAATCCTACGTTCGCCATAACAACCATTGAGGCGCAATCCGACGGCTCGATTTCACCCGAACTGATCCGTCGTTGGGCTGGTGTGAAGCCGGGTCAAAATCTCCTCGCGCTTGATCTGGCCCGGGTGAAGCGCGATCTGGAAATGACGCCGCAACTCTCGATGGTGTCCGTGGAACGCGTCCTGCCGCGCACATTGCGCATCCGCGTGACAGAGCGCGAGGCTGTGGCGCAGGTTGTCCTGTCCCGGCCCAAGCCGGGCGGTGGAATGCAGTTTGACGTGTTCCATCTCGACCCCGAAGGGTACGTGCTCATCCCGCTGGATCCGCGTCAACGCACAGTGCAGCCTGGACGTGCCGATGATTCTCTACCTACGCTGGGAGGGTTGAAGCAAACGGAACTACTGCCCGGGCGCGCAGTGGAATCTCCGACAGCGAAGGCCGCGCTGCGTTTCATTCTTGAGTTCGGCTGTTCACCGATGGCTGGCGTTGTGGATTTGAGGAAGATTGATTGCAGTGCAACCGAGGTGTTGACTGTGACAACCGGGCAGGGGAGCGAAATCACTTTTGGCCTCCATGAATTTGACCGGCAACTGCGACGCTGGCGGGAAATTCACGACATGGGCCAGCGATTGAACCGAAATCTCGCCACGCTCGATCTCGCAGTGACGAACAACATTCCGGCGCGCTGGCTCGAAGCGAATCTTGTTCCGCCAGCTCCCGCCAAGCCGCCCAAAACCCTTCGCAACAGGAAAAGCAATGTTTGAATCCTCCAACATCATCTGCGGCCTCGAAGTCGGCACATCCAAGGTCTGCGCCGTTGTGGGCGACGTGAATGCCGAGAGCGCTCTCAACATCGTGGGCGTCGGCCAGTGCAAATCGCGTGGCGTGCGCAAGGGCGAGATCGTGGATGCCGGAATGGTCGAGGAGGATATCCGTCAGGCTGTGGCAGAGGCGGAGCAGATGGCGGACGTGGAAATCCGCAGCGTATTTCTTGGCGTTACCGGCGGGCACATTCGTGGTTTCAACAATCGCGGCGTGCATCCTGTGGTTTCATCAGATCGGGAGATATCCCGGGACGACGTGAACGACGTGGTGAAGAACGCGAAGGCAATCAACCTGCCTGCGGAAAACACAGTGCTGCACGCCATCCGCCAGCATTTTTACGTGGACGGTCACGAAGGCGTGAAAGACCCCGAAGGACTTCTTGGCGCGAGGCTCGAACTCGACATGCACGTCATCCACGGCAACCTGAACCGGATGCAGAACGCCGTTCGCGCGGTCAAGGGAATCCAGCTCGACGTTGAGGAAGTTGTTTTCAACGGACTCGCGTCGTCATTGTCCGTGTTGACGGGCGAGCAAAAGGAACTTGGCGCGCTGGTGATTGACATCGGTGGCGGCACGACGGACTACGTGGTTTACTCGGACGGTGTGATCAAACATTCCGGAGTGCTGGCGGTGGGCGGCGATCATCTAACGAACGATCTCGCATTCGGCCTCAAGGTGCCGCAGAGCCGCGCAGAACAATTGAAGCTCGAACACGGTGGCGCATCCGTTGCCGAATCCCTCAAGGGTCAGAATCTCGACATCAAGAGCGAACTTGGTCTCCCCCTCAACACCGTGAATCTCGAACACCTGCGCCGCATCATGAAGCTGCGGCTGGAGGAAACCTTTCAACTCATCGCGGAGGATGTTGGCGAGGCGGGGTTGCTGGATTACCTGCGAGCGGGTGTGTTTATCTGCGGGGGCGGCGCACGCATCCGGGATGTTTCTCAACTTGCGTCGGAGGTGTTTCAGATGCCGGTGTGTCTCGGTCGGACAAATTCCATCAGCGGTCTCAAGTCCACCCTGGATCAGCCGGAGTTTGCTGCTGCAATCGGCCTGGTGAAGTTCGGTTCGTTCAAGGCCCGCAAGCGCGAGGTGCGGCCCGGTCTGTTCTCCGGACTCAAAAACGTTTTTGGTCGCCTGATCCCAAAGACCTGACCACCCAAAATCATGAACACAGAAAATAATTTCCCTGGGACACAGCCAGACGAGGCATCAAGGAGCCGGATCAAGATCATCGGCGTCGGTACGGCGGGCGTGGCGATGATCGCGGCGATGAAAAACGCAGACTTTTCTGGTGCGACATTCGTGGTGGTGAACACCGAAGCCGCAACGGTGTTGAATCCGGACATCGAGACAATCCATCTTGAAACACGGCTGCTTCGCGGCATGGGCACGGGCGGCGATCCTGAGCGCGGGCGCAAGCTGGCGGAGGAGCATTTTTCACGGCCCAAGGAGGCGTGCAGCGGAGCGCAGGTGGTTTTCATTCTCGCCGGACTCGGTGGCGGCGCGGGAACGGGCATTGCGCCTGTGCTGGCGCGGGCGGCGCGCGAAAGCGGTGCGCTCGTGCTGGGATTTGTTACGACGCCGTTCGAACTCGAAGGCAACCGCCGGCAAAACCTCGCGAGGCACGGACTGGAACAACTTCGCGCCGCTGCGGACGGCGTGGTGTGTCTTGCCAACCAGCGCGCGACAAGATTGCTGGATGAAAATGCGAGTCTGATCGAGACGTTTGACAGCACCTCGCGGTTGTTGACCGAAGGTGCCCGGGGTGTCTGGCGGTTGTTGCGGCATCGCGGGTTGATTGAAATTCATTTCGAGGAACTCTGCACTCTTTTGCGCGAGCGTCATGGCGAAACATGGTTTGCGACTGTTGAAGCCGCAGGCACAACCCGCGCACACGATGCCATCGGGAAACTGTCTGCGCATCCGTTGCTGGAGGGGGATCAGGCGTTGAAGAACGCCGACACGCTGCTCGTGAGCGTGATGGGCGGGCCGGACATGACGATGGCTCACGTAAATGATTTGATGCGCCACATCAACCAGGACGCGCCGAAGGCGAAGGTCGTCATGGGCGCGGCACTGGACGAATCCTTCCGGGATCGTCTCGCCGTGACCGTTTTCGCGATGCGCCACACGCAACCGGTTGCGGAAAAAGACAGCCTGCCAGATGGCGATCTTCCCGAATTCGACACCGAGTTGATGCACAAGAAAAACGATGAACGTCCGGCGTCGCGCACCGTGCCGCCCGCACCAGCCTTGACCTTGAATCAGCGCGAAGCGCTCGTGGCGAAGTCCGGCTTGAAAGGCTCTCGCGGTCGCAAGACGGCGTCCAAATTGAAACAAGGCACGCTGCCTCTGGACATAGTGAACCGTGGCCGCTTTGACAAGACCGAGGCAACGATCCGCAACGGCGAGGACCTCGACCTGCCAACGTTCATGCGCAAAGGCGTGAGGTTGAATTGAGCCTGTGGAGGGCTTTTGCGGGCGATAGGAGCAGCGCGGCGAGACAACGCGGGCAATTGCCGGAAAGTCCCGCTCCCGCCAGCGGTTCACCGCAGCGGTGACATCGGCTCGATTCCTGTTGAGCGGTGGTAGCCATCAAGTAATTAAGCCGCAACGAACGCGGGCAATTGCGTCAAGACTCATGGAGCGCGAAAGGTTTGCCCTTACCGATCTCCACACACGCGCGGTTCACGAGGATTCGCGCACTGAAGACCATCTCGGTGATGAGGCTCTGGATTTCACAACGCCGCCACGATTGATTTAGTCTCCGTGTAGTGATCGAGAGCATCTTTGCCGAGTTCGCGGCCCCAGCCGGATTGTTTGTAGCCGCCGAACGGCAGCGCGTTGTCCCACACATGGTAAGTGTTGAGCCAGACCGTGCCGGCTTTGAGCGCTTGCGCCATGCGGTGGGCCTTTTGAATGTCGCGGGTCCAAACCCCGGCTGCGAGGCCGAAGGGAGTGTCGTTCGCAATCGAAACAACTTCATCTTCCGAGTTAAACGGAGTTGCCGCGACCACCGGACCGAAAACCTCTTCGCGCATGATGCGGTGGTTTAGCGACGCCTTCACCACCACGGTCGGCTCGTAATAGTAGCCCGACCCCAGGACGCGTTTGCCGCCGATGGACGCCTGCGCTCCTTCGCGTGTTGCGCCGTCCACGTAACCGGACACACGTTCGAGTTGCTCCCGGGAAACGAGCGGTCCCATGGTCGCTTGTGGATCAAACGCATGACCAAGCCTCGTCTGCTTTGCGCTGGTAACCAGCGCGTCTACGACCTGATCGTAATGCTTCTGGTGGACATAGAGGCGCGAGGGGGCTGTGCAAACCTGGCCGGAATTGAAGAAAATACCCGCTGCGGCAACCTGGCTGGCGGTTTCAACGTCGGCATCTTCGAAGATGATGTTGGGTGATTTTCCGCCGAGTTCGAGCGTGACTCGCTTCAGGTTGCCCGCCGCCGCTTTGACGATGAGCTTGCCAACCTCCGTCGAGCCGGTGAAGGCAACTTTGGCCACGCCCGGATGCGCGGCGATGGCGGCCCCGGCAACTTCACCATAACCGGGAAGCACGTTTAGCACGCCGTCCGGCAGGCCCGCTTCGAGCGCGAGTTTCCCGAGGTATAGTGCGGTGAGCGGCGTTTGTTCGGCGGGTTTCAGCAGGATCGTGCAGCCGGCGGCCAGCGCCGGGCCGATTTTCCACGCCGCCATCAGGATGGGGGCATTCCAGGGAATGATCTGGCCGACGACGCCAATGGGTTCTTTGAGGGTATAGGCAAAGAAGCGCTGCCCGGGCTGGAACGGCGCGGTGAGCGGGACGGTTTCACCATGCAAGCCGCGCGCGAGACCGGCCATATAACGGAGCGTGTCCACGGCGAACGGAATGTGCCCGTGCTTCGCCGCTGCGAATGATTGTCCGTTGTTGAGCGCCTCCAGCGTGGCGAGTTCGTCCGCATGTTGTTCGACGAGATCGGCCAATCTCCACAAAAGCTTCGCGCGATCTGACGGCGTGATGGATCCCCACGAACCTGTGAGCGCGTTGCTCGCCGCCCTCACCGCACGGTCCACGTCTTCGGCACCGGCTTCCGAGACTTGGGCGAGAACGCCGCCAGTGGCGGGGTTGTAAGTGTCGAAGGTGCGCCCGGACGCAGCGTTCACCCAGTTTCCACCGATGAGAAGTTGCCGCGGAGCGCTGAGGAACTCCCTGATCTTGGGACTCAGTTCCACCCCTGCCTGAACGGATGGGGAGAACGGATTCGCTTGGACGCTATTGCGAGGTGCATTCATAAGGTCGGGATTCATGGTTTCTTGGGGTTGGAATCGGCCATTGCTGTAGCCGGTGTTGGTTTTGGTGTTAGTGTAATTGGCTCGTTTCACTTCCGCGTGTGATCCGGGCTTGGCATTTCAGCAGCTGATCGCATTGGAAGAGGGAGAACCGGAATTCCGGTATGCTTCATTCTCTCCACCTCGGTGGCGAAAGGGAGTTTGTCCTGGCAAGTGTTCATGGTTCTCCCTCGCCCTTCCATTTTCCGGCCTGCTCTTTCTGCGCGATATCCTCGAACGACGGCGCGCGCAAAACCTGAATCTGTCGACCGGCAGAGGACAAATCGCCGATCGCGAGGATCCGGCCGTCCGGAGAAAAGCTCACCATTGGGGCGGTGATGCCGGGCGAGAGAGTCGCCACTTCCTGGCGGGTGGCGACGTTCCACAGTTTCACCCTTCTGTCCGTGCTACCGGTTGCGAGTGTTTTGCCGTCCGGAGAGAATGCCACGGAATTGATTCCCATGACGTGGCTCTTGAGTACCGCGACGTGCCTGCCAGACGGCAACTCCCACAGATGAACCTCGTTTGAGGTACCCGTCGTCGCGGCCAGCAACTTTCCGTCGGGGGAAAACGCGACGGCATACGCCTCAATGTCCTGTCCGTCGAGTTTGATCTCCTGACCGGTGTTCATGTCCCAGAGCCAGACTCGGGTGCTGTTGGCTACTGCTGCCAAGGCTCGCCCATCCGGAGAAAATGCCAGACAATTTGCCTGCCCGCGCACTGGACCCAGTCGCGCCAACTCGCGTCGCGTTGCGAATTCCCAGATTTTCACTTCGCCCGTCTTGCTGCCGGTGGCGAGGCGTTTTCCGTCAGATGAAAACACGATCGCACAGATGCCGCTTGTGTGGGCCGACCAATGGGCCGCCTCGGTGCCGTTTGCTAAGGACAAGACTTCAACCGTTCCGTCTTCGCGGCCTCGAACACAGAGCGGTTCGTCGGGCTTCACGGCATAGGGTATGCCCCAAATATCGGCGAGGAGCAGCGGCGTGCTGGGTGGGACAGGGAAGTCCACCCGCCCACCCGTCTCCGTCTCCCACACGCAAAGGCTGTTGGTCATGAAGCTGACCAGCTTCCGGCCGCCCTCGATAAATCCGGCTACGAGGCTCGGGCCATCCAGCATCGTGCTTGCATGACGCAGATCGGCAGTCCAGATTTTCGTCGCCTTGTCCACGCTGCCCGACACCATCATCCGACCGTCCGCTGAAATCGCCAGGGACTCCACCTCAGCGAGGTGTCCACGTCGGCGTGCGAGGATTTCAAATGTGGCTGCGTCCCATTGAATGATCGTCTGGTCAGCGCTGGCAGTGGCAAAGGTCTTGCCGTCTGCCGCCATCGCCACCGCCTTGCAGAGAGCCGTGTGACCTTTCCGTATCGCCACGAC
>JABFSR010000198.1 GCA_013140495.1 Verrucomicrobiota bacterium | reverse complement strand
TGCGTGATCTCACCCGTCTGGTTTGCCTTGACGTGGGTAACAAGTAGAAAAGTGTTCGCCATGACCTTCACCCGACATCACGATTCCGCGTGAATCCTTCGGGTGCTTTTGTATTCTCAGCGCATGATTCATCCGACGGCGGTCATTCATCCGAAAGCGAAACTGCATCCCACGGTGAGCGTGGGCCCATTTGCCGTGATTGACGAAGGCGTGGAACTCGGCGCGGACTGCGTCGTGGGGCCACACGTACAAATCACCGGGCAGACGATTCTCGGCGCACGCAACCGGATCCATGACGGCGTGGTGATTGGTGATGAACCCCAGGACTTGAAATACAAAGGCGCACCCACTCGCGTGCGCATCGGCGATGACAATGTTTTTCGTGAACACGTCACGATCAATCGCTCGACCAACGTCGAGGGCGAAACAATCATCGGCTCGCACAATTTTCTGATGGCGAACTGTCACGTCGGCCACAACTGCGTGATCGGTGATCATGTCATCATCGCCAACGGGGCGCTGTTGGCGGGACATGTGACGGTACAGGATCGGGCGTTCATTTCAGGGAACTGCGTGGTGCATCAATTCACCAGGGTCGGTGCGCTTACGATGATGCAGGGTGGAGCGGGCATCAGCAAAGACCTGCCACCATTCACGATTGCCAGGGGGGTGAACACCATTTGCGGCTTGAACGTGGTGGGAATGCGGCGCGCGGGGTTCAATGCTGAGGACCGGATGGAACTGAAACGGCTCTACCACGCAATTTTTCGGTCGGGTCGGAATATCCGTTCCGCGTTGGCGGAAGCGCAGCAACTCGCAACAGGCGCAGCAGGCAGGGCGTTTCTGAAATTCATCTCGGAGGCAAAGCGCGGCGTATGCACTGACGTTTCACGCACTGCATCCGCTGGTGTTGAAGAAGAATGAGTGCCCGGATTCTTCCGCCGCTCATCCTCCCCGTTTCTTCGCCAGTTCCTTCCGCAGTTTTTCCATAGGCATCGTGTTAATCACGTCCGCCTTTGTGAGCCACGCCTTGCGCGCTACGCCCGCGCCAAGACGCAGATAATCCGCGTCACCATTGCGGTGCGCATCCGGGTTGATGACGCACTTCACGCCTTTGCTTCGAGCATAAAACCATTTGCGCCAGTCCAGGTCCATGCGCCACGGATTACAGTTGAGTTCAATCCATGTGCCCGTCTCGGCGCACGCATCAATCACCGCCTCCTGATTCACCGGATACGCCTCGCGTTCGAGCAACAGCCGTCCGGTCAAATGGCCGAGCGTATGAACGAACTTGTTTTCCGCCGCGCGAATGAGGCGCTTCGTGTTCTCGGCTTCGTTGTTCGCTGGAACGTGGAGACTCGCGACAACTACATCCAATTCCGAGAGAAGATCGTCGTCGAAATCCAGCTTGTCCTTGAGAATGTCCACCTCGCTGCCCGTAAGCAGACGGAAATCGAGACCATCGTCCGCCAGTTTCTTGTTAAGTTGCACGATGGCTTTGATCTGTTCGCGCACGCGTTTTTCATCCAGTCCGTTTGCCTGGAAGGCGGCCCGCGAGTGATCTGTCACGGCCCAATACTGCAAGCCGAGTTCCTCCATGTGCGCCGCCGTTTCTTCGAGCGTGTTGTGGCCATCACTCCACGTCGTGTGATTGTGCAATGCGCCTTTCAGATCAGTCCATTCGAGCAGCCGTGGCAGCTTCCCTTTTTCAGCGGCATCAAACTCGCCGTGGTCTTCACGCATCTCGGGGGGCACATAAGCCAGTTCCAGCGCGGAATAAATCTCATCCTCGGTCGCGCAGGCAACACGAAGTTTAGGATCGCGCGTTTCTTCCTTGGACTTGAACAGACCGTATTCGTTGAGGCGCAAGCCGCGTGCGATGGCACGTTGCCGCATCACAATGTTGTGCTCCTTGCTGCCGGTGAAGTAGGCAAGCGCGAATGGGAATTCCTCGTCCGTCACGACGCGCAAATCAGCCTGGATACCACCCGCGAGAATCACACTCGCTTTCGTATCACCCTTGGCGCTGACGCTGATGATGCCAGGCTGCGCGACGAAAAACTCGATGATATTCGCAGGCTGCTTGGAGGAGACGAGGAAATCAATGTCTCCAATCGTCTCACGCCAGCGTCGCAAACTGCCCGCCGTGCTGCAACGGATCACGTCCGAGTGCGCGCGCAAATTCTCCAGCACAGGTTCAGCCACTGCGAGGGCGTCGTCCAACCGCGTACGCTGCGCGTAGAGTCGCCGATGCGCGATGCCTTCCAGCAGCTTCGTCTGTGTCTTTTCGCCGAAACCGTCGAGTTCGGCGACCTTGCCGTCCTTGCAGGCCGCTTCGAGTTTTTCGACGGAATCCACGCCGAGGTTTTTGTTCAGGGCGATGATTTTCTTCGGGCCGAGACCAGGAATTTCCAGCATGGCGACGAGGCCGGAAGGAACGGAGGCCTTGAGATCATCGTAATACTTGAGCTTTCCAGTGGTGACGAGTTCGGTGATTTTTTGCTGAAGCGCATCCCCGATGCCTTTGAGTTCGCCAAGGCGTTCCTCCTCGATGAGTTTTTTTAACGGTTCGTTCAGCCCTTCGATGATCCGCGCGCCATTCAGATAAGCGCGGGTCTTGAACGGGTTCTCGCCCTTGAGTTCCAGCAAAGTACCGATCTCGACAAGGATTTCCGCCACGCGTTCTTTGTCCATGCGTGGAAGGCTAGCGAAACAACCCGAGATTGCGGAACGGAATTTTCAGGGATTTT
Source organism: Verrucomicrobiota bacterium (assembly GCA_013140495.1). Classification (GTDB taxonomy): domain Bacteria; phylum Verrucomicrobiota; class Verrucomicrobiia; order Limisphaerales; family JADLHS01; genus JADLHS01. The sequence continues at coordinate 1,033 of JABFSR010000198.1, read as the reverse complement.
ATGCGGGCCAACGCCTTCTCCGAGGCAACTGGCGAATGATCTGCATTGATGATGGTCTTGGCGGTAAATAGAAGGATTGCAATTTTTGTTGGCCGATGCACTGTGTTGCCCTCACAATGCGTGCGCGAGTTCCCATGGACAACGCCCCGATGATTGAAGTTCAAAACCTGACCAAACGTTACGCCGGTCGCGCGGCACTGGCTGACGTTTCATTTTCCGTCGGGCGTGGCGAGATTGTCGGGTTGCTCGGCCACAACGGCGCAGGCAAGAGCACGACGATGAGGATTCTTTCCGGCTTCATTCCTGCCACTTCCGGATCGGCCCGCATTGCAGGGCTGGATGTGTTTCATGAGTCGGAGGAAGTTCGCCGCCGCATCGGCTACATGCCGGAGAACAATCCATTGCACAATGAAATGCGTGTGCGCGAATATCTCAAGTTCCGCGCCAGGCTCAAGGGTTTGAGCCGCGCCCGCTCCCGTGAGCGCGTGGATTGCGTGATGCAACAGTGCGGCCTTACGGATGTGCAGAAGCGGATCATTGGCCAGCTCTCGAAAGGTTTCAAGCAACGCGTCGGACTGGCAGACGCTCTCGCGCATGAACCGGAGTTGATCATTCTGGATGAACCCACCATCGGCCTGGACCCTCACCAGATCCGCTCGGTGCGGCAGCTCATCAAGAGCCTTGCGGGTTCACACACGGTTTTGATTTCGACGCATATTTTGCCCGAGGCAGAAATGACCTGTAACCGGATGATCATTCTCTTCGGCGGACGCATCCTTGCTTCGGACACGCAGGAAAACCTCCAGAAGATGATGGCGGGAGGCAGTCAAGTGATTGCGGAAATCGCGGCGGGACGCGACGAACTCGAAGCGTGCTGGGCTGAGATGGCCGAGGTGGAACAATATGACGTTTCGCCTGCACAGGGGGAGTTTCACCGGTGTGCTCTTACACCGCGTGACGGCTTTGACCTGCGCCCACTCATCTACACAATGGCGCGGCTCCGTGGCTGGACGTTGCGCGAACTGACTCGAAG
>JABFSR010000220.1 GCA_013140495.1 Verrucomicrobiota bacterium | reverse complement strand
GGGTCTGACGTTCAATCATCTTCTTCGCCGAACGAACTGTGTGAACGTAGCCGAGCTCCTTCAAGCGACGAATGATGAACGGATCGAACAATACGAGCGCCATCTTCTTTGGCAGACCGCATTGGTTGAGCTTGAGTTCCGGACCGATGACGATGACGGAACGGCCCGAGTAATCCACGCGCTTACCGAGCAGATTCTGCCGGAAGCGACCGCTCTTGCCCTTGAGCATGTCGCTCAAAGATTTCAACGCGCGATTGCCGGCGCCGGTGACGGCGCGACCATGACGACCATTGTCGAACAACGCGTCCACGGCTTCCTGCAACATGCGCTTCTCGTTCCGAATGATGACTTCCGGCGTTTTGAGCGAGAGCAGATTTTTCAACCGGTTGTTCCGGTTAATGACGCGACGATAAAGATCGTTCAAGTCGGACGTCGCAAAGCGACCGCCTTCGAGCGGGACGAGCGGACGCAAGTCCGGCGGAATCACCGGCAGCACCGTAAGGATCATCCATTCAGGACGGCTTTTGGAGGATCCGAGACCCTGCAACAGCTTGATGCGCTTGGTGAGCTTCTTGCGAATCTGTTTGCTCTTGGTCTGAGTCATTGCTTCCTGCAACTCATCCACCTGCTTGAGCAAATCCACCTTGCACAAGGCCTCGCGAACAGCTTCCGCGCCCATTTTGGCAACGAACGCTTCTGCCCCGTAGGTCTCCTTCGCTTCACGGCATTCGTGTTCGCTCAACAACTGGTTCTGCTTGAGCGGCGTGCTGCCGGGATCAATGACGAGATAGTCCTCGTAATAAATGACGCGTTCCAAATGGCGCGCGGTCATGTCGAGCGCCAGACCGATGCGCGACGGCATGCACTTGAAGAACCAGATGTGGCACGTGGGGACTGCAAGTTCAATGTGACCCATGCGCTCACGACGAACACGGGCAAGCGTCACCTCAACGCCGCAACGGTCGCAGACCACGCCGCGATGTTTGATGCGTTTGTACTTTCCGCACGAACACTCCCAGTCCTTGACGGGACCGAAGATGCGTTCGCAGAACAAGCCGCCCTTTTCAGGCTTGAACGTGCGGTAGTTGATGGTTTCGGGATTCTTGACTTCGCCCTTGGACCAGGAACGGATGGCCTCGGGTGAGGCGACAGTGATGCCGACATAGTCAACCTGGTTGACCTTGTCGAGGCCGAGCAATTCGCGGGCGTTTTGATTTGAGCTGGTCATACGATTGTAATTTTCAATGGTCGTTAATGGTTGCCGGTTCAAACCGCAGCCAGCGTGGCGGCGGGATTTTGATCGGGATGTTCCGCCGGGTTCGAGTAACCAACCTTGACGTCGAGACCAAGGGACTGCATTTCCTTGACGAGGACGTTGAATGATTCGGGAATTCCCGCTTCGAGCGCGTTGTCACCTTTGACGATGCTCTCGTAGATGCGCGTGCGGCCCTGCACGTCGTCGGACTTCACGGTCAGGAGTTCCTGCAACGTGTAAGCCGCGCCGTAGGCTTCCATCGCCCACACTTCCATTTCGCCGAAGCGCTGTCCGCCGTACTGCGCCTTGCCACCCAGCGGCTGCTGCGTGACGAGCGAATAAGGTCCGACTGCGCGGGCGTGAATCTTGTCCGCAACCAGGTGACCCAGCTTCATCATGTAGATGTAGCCGACCACGACTTCCTGATCGAACCGTTCGCCGGAGCGACCGTCGTAAAGATAACACTTGCCGTTTTCGCCAACGAGAATGCTGTCGCTGGTTTCCTTGTGTTTCTCGGCAGCCTGTTCGAGGTACTTTCGAATCTGCTTTTCCTTGATGCCATCAAACACAGGTGTGGCGAAGTTCAGTCCAAGGATTTTTGCAGCCCAGCCCAGATGCGTTTCAAGAACCTGACCGACGTTCATGCGCGAAGGCACGCCGAGCGGATTCAACACGATGTCCACCGGAGTTCCATCCGCGAGATACGGCATGTCTTCCTCTGCAACGATCTTGGCGACGACGCCCTTGTTACCATGGCGTCCGGCCATCTTGTCACCGACCGAGAGCTTGCGCTTCGAGGCGACATAGACCTTGACGGACTTCACGATGCCGCTGTCCGAACCTTCGCCGGCCTCGGCGCGTTCGAGATCCTCGTCGTAAGCCATCTGCACGTCGTCGAATTTCTTCTTAAACGAGCCGATGATTTCGTTGATCTTGTTGCGGATCGGTGACGGATCAATTTCGATCCGGTCATAAACCTCCGCGAGCTTGCGCAGGAGCGTCTTGGTGATCTTGCGGTTCGCCGGGATGATGATTTCACCGGTCTCGCTGTTGACGACGTCGAGCGGGATTTTTTCACCGAGCAGAATGTTGCTCAATGCTTCCGTCAACTGGTCACGAAGTTCCTCGACCTTTTTGGTGTGATCTTCCTCGATGTCCTTGAGGTGTTTCTTGCCTTCGGAAGCAACCTTGCCCCTCTCACTGTCCTTCTTGGACGAGACCTTCACATCCATGACAATGCCATAGGTGCCGGACGGAACCTTGAGCGACGTGTCCTTCACGTCCGCCGCCTTTTCACCGAAGATGGCGCGGAGCAAACGTTCTTCCGGCGCGAGTTCAGTTTCGGACTTGGGCGTGATCTTGCCGACGAGAATGTCGCCGGGTTTGACCTCTGCGCCGACACGGATGACTCCGTCTGCGCCGAGGTTTTTCAAGGCTTCTTCACCAAGGTTCGGAATATCCCGTGTGATTTCCTCAGGTCCGAGCTTCGTGTCGCGAGCAGCGACTTCAAACTCGTCAATGTGGATGCTCGTGAAGATGTCTTCCTTCACAATCTTGCGGCTGATGAGGATCGCGTCCTCGAAGTTGTAGCCGTTCCACGGCATGAACGCGACGAGGGCGTTGCGTCCGAGCGCGAGATCACCATGCTGTGTGCAGGGGCCGTCCGCGATGACCTGGCCCTTCTTCACATGCTCGCCCTTGTGGACGAGAATTTTCTGGTTGATGCAGGTCGCCGCATTGGAACGCATGAACTTGCGGATTTCATAGACGTGAATCCCCTTGGACGGATCATGCTTAATCTTTTTCTTCGTCTCGGGCAGTTTGCCGTCATCGGTGATGATGACCTGATTGCCGTTGACTGACGCAACCTTGCCGGACTCCTCGACAACGACGACGGCGCGGGAATCCCGGGCCACGAGGTCTTCAAGGCCGGTGGCAACAAACGGCGCTTCCGTGACGAGCAGCGGCACGGCCTGGCGTTGCATGTTGGAACCCATCAATGCGCGGTTCGCATCGTCGTGCTCAAGGAACGGAATCAACGACGCAGCAACGGACACAAGCTGCTTCGGTGAAACGTCCATGTAATCCACGCGCGACGGTTCGACGTCCACGAAATCGCCTTTGCACCTGCATGTGACGCGTTCAGTCGTAAAATTACCCTTGTCATCAATCTGGGCGTTGGCCTGGGCGATGGTGAATCCTTCCTCACGGTCAGCGGTGAGGTAATCCAGGTGATTGCTCACACGACCTTTTTCAACCTTGCGATACGGCGTTTCAAGGAAACCGAAATCGTTGATGCGCGCAAATGTGGCGAGCGACGCAATCAAACCAATGTTCGGGCCTTCAGGTGTTTCCACCGGGCAGATACGACCATAGTGCGACGGATGAACGTCGCGAACCTCGAATCCGGCGCGATCACGCGAGAGACCCCCCGGTCCGAGAGCGGACAAGCGACGCTTGTGCGTGAGCTCGGCCAGCGGATTGATCTGATCCATGAACTGGCTCAACTGTGAACGACCAAAGAAGTCGCGGATGACTGCCGAGAGAGCTTTCGGATTGATGAGCTTCTGGGGCGTCATCGCTTCAACGCTCTGATCAAACAACGTCATGCGTTCCTTGACGAGTCGTTCCGTGCGCGCGAGACCGACGCGGCATTGGTTGGCGAGCAACTCACCGACAGTACGAATGCGACGGCTGCCCAAGTGATCAATGTCGTCCAGCGAACCTTCGCCCTTTTTCAGGCGAAGCAGATATTTTGTCGCCTCGACCAGGTCTTCCTTGGTGAGAATGCGTGATTCGTTCTTGTTCGAGAGACCAAGCTTCTGGTTGATCTTGTAACGACCTACGCGACCGAGATCATAACGCTTGGCATCAAAGAACAGGCGTTTGATCAATGCCTTGGCGTTCGCAGCCGTGGGCGGATCACCAGGACGGAGACGGCGGTAAATATCCTTCAGGCCCTCTTCTTCGTTCTTGGCCGGATCCTTCTTCATGCACTTGATGATGATTCCATCATCAGCGGTGGTATCCACGACCTTGATCTTGGTGACGCCGAGTTCGGCGATTTGTTTGATCACCGCCTTGGACAACGGTTCAAAGGCGCGCGCCACGACGAGACCCTTTTCCTCATCGGTTGCGTCCTTGATCAAAACCTTGTTCTGCAGGTCGTCGAGCTTCTCGGCTTCCTTGATCGTGAGGTCTTCAATATCGTAGAACAACTTCAAGATTTCCTCGTCCGTGCCGCGATGCTTTTCCTCGCCCTTCTTGGCCTTCTCAGGTTCGCCATCCAGGAACGCAAGCGCGCGAAACAAAGTCGTCGTCAAAAATTTCCGGCGGCGTTTTTTGCGATCCAGATAAACATAAAGCATGTCGCTCGTGTCGAACTGCGCCTCGTACCATGAACCGCGATCTGGAATGACGCGGAAACTGTGGAGCATCTTGCCGTTCGGGTGCTGCGTGGATTCAAACGCGATGCCCGGCGAGCGATGCAACTGCGAAACAATGACGCGCTCGGCGCCGTTGATCACGAACGTGCCCTGCGGAGTCATGAGGGGCAGTTCGCCCATGAAAACTTTTTCTTCCTTGCTGCCCTTCTCGTCCTTGAGCAGGAACGTTACGTAGAGCGGCGCGCCATAAGTCAGGCCTTCGCGCAGACATTCGAGCCAGTCCACCTTCGGCTCGCCGATTTCGTAGGAGTGGAAATCGAGCGTGCACTTGCCGTCGTAGCTCTCGATGGGAAAGACTTCCGTGAACACAGCCTGCATTCCAAGATTCTTGCGCTTGGACTGGGCGGTGTCTGCCTGAAGGAATTCCTTGTAAGACTGGGTTTGGAGTTCAATCAGGTTCGGCGGCGTGATGATCTCTTTAATTTTGCCGAAGTTGATACGTTCAATGACTCGCGATGGCATTTGGACCTTTTCTACTGCCGGTCACACGACCGGACGGTTTATTCTCTACTCAACGACACAAGGCAAGGCCGCGACGTTCAATCGCGAACTTGCCAGACTGATGAATTCGGGCGTGAACCGGAATTCTGCTGCTATACAACTCAAAACGATACAGGGGCGAAGCGGGGCGACATCCATCCGGACGTCGCCCCGACGAATCGGCCCGTGATTACTTGACTTCAACCTTGGCGCCAGCTTCTTCGAGCTTCTTCTTGGCGGCGTCGGAGTCGGCCTTGTTTGCGCCTTCCAGCAACGGCTTGGGAGCGCCTTCGACAAGGGCCTTGGCTTCGGCGAGGCCGAGACCGGCCTTCACTTCGCGGACAGCCTTGATGACGGCAATCTTCTTGTCCGCAGGAACCGAGGCGATGATCACGTCAAACGTGTCTTTCGCGGCGGCGGCGGGAGCAGCAGCAGCGCCAGGAGCGGCGGCGGCGGCGGCGGGAGCGGCGGCGGTGACGCCCCACTTCTCTTCCAGTTTCTTGACCAAATCAGCGGCTTCGATGACCGTCAACTTGCTCAACTCTTCTACGATATTTGCGAGGTCTGCCATAACTTTTCTCTTTTCTTTCTTTTCGTCTCGTCGTCATCCGTGGCCACAGATGTTTTGAGTTCACTGCCTGCGAACCGACGATTTACTGTTGTTGTTTGTTAAATCCCACCGATGGCTAACCGGCGGGAAATTGTTTTAGCTCTTATGCGGCCTTCTCAGCCTGCTCGGACTTCGCCTTGATGACACGGGCAAGCTGCGATCCAGGAGTATTGAGCAACACAACCAGCTTTGTAGCCGGGGCGTTGATGACTCCGAGAATCTTGCTGCGCAACACTTCGATGCTCGGCAAGTCCGCCAGAGTCATGATGTCCGCCTGCTCCATCCGGTTGTTGTTCAGATAACCGAACTTGATCTTCAGCTTGTCGTTGTCGGCGGCGAACGTCTTCAGCGCCTTTGCGGCTGCGGAAACGTCCTTCTGGCCGGTGACGACGGCGATCTGCCCGGTGAGAGAGCCGTTCAAATCAGCAACGCCCGCTTCCTTGGCGGCGATCCGGAAGATCGAGTTTTTGACGACGTGAACTTCCGCGCCGGTCTTGTTCAGACTTTTGCGGAGCGTGGTCAACTGCTCCACCTTGAGACCCTGGTAGCCGACGACAATGAAGAACGGCGAGCCGTTCAAGCGGACGATGTATTCCTTTGTGAGAATTTGTTTTTCTACGCGCATGGATGAAATGGGTTGAATGTTAATTCGCCGCGAACTCACGAATGTCCACACGGACTCCGGGACTCATCGTCGCCGAGATCGTGCAACTATGGATATACGCGCCTTTCAAGCTGCCGGGCTTGGCTTTTGAAACGGCCTCTATGACCGCGCGTGCGTTATCTTCAAGCTGCGGTCCGGTGAACGACACCTTGCCAACGGCGACGTGAACGTTGCCAGCCTTGTCCACCTTGAACTCGACGCGGCCAGCTTTTACTTCCTTCACAGCTTTCGCAGTGTCGTCAGTTACAGTGCCGGTCTTCGGATTGGGCATGAGACCACGCGGTCCGAGCACCTTGCCGAGTTTGCGCACTTCGACCATCGCTTCGGGCGTTGCAACCGCAACGTCGAAGTCGGTCCAACCGCTGTTGCATTTGGCGATCATGTCTTCAAACCCGACGAACTCGGCGCCGGCTGCCTTTGCTGAATCCGCAGCAGCCCCTTTGGCGAACACAAGCACGCGAACAACTTTGCCGCTGCCGTGGGGCAACGGAACAGTGCCGCGCACCATCTGATCGGATTGCTTCGGGTCCACACCGAGACGGAACGCGAGGTCAACCGTTTCGTTAAATTTTGCTTTCGGGAATTTCGCCAGAACGCCCACGGCGTCCTTGAGCGGGTACGCCTTTGCGGCGTCCACAACTTCGAGTGCTTTTTTGTATCTTTTACTTGGCATTCTTATGAGCGGTGCATGCGAGCTTCTGGCTCTCCCGCGTTTGTTTGGTTAACCGACAACTTCGATGCCCATGCTGCGGGCGGTCCCGGAAACGACGCGAAACGCTGCCTCGTCCGAGGTGGCGTTCATGTCGTTCTTCTTCATCTTGACGATGTCCATCACCTGCTTGCGCGTGACCTTGCCGACCTTTTCCTTGTTCGGCACTTTCGAGCCGGCGGTGATGCCGGCTGCTTTCTTGAGCAAAATGGACGCCGGTGGCGACTTGGTGATGAACGTGAATGACTTGTCCTGGTAAACCGTGATGACGACGGGAATAACCAGCCCTGCGTCACCTTTGGTGACCGCATTGAATTCCTTGCAGAATCCCATGATGTTCACGCCGTGCTGACCGAGCGCCGGGCCCACGGGCGGCGCGGGATTCGCCTGACCGGCGGGAATCTGCAACTTGATGATGCCTGTTACTTTCTTTGCCATAAAAAAATTCTTTCAAACCGCTGATCTTCGCCAATTGACGCTGATCATTCTTTCATCAGCGCTGATCAGCGGTTAAAATTTCTAGCCCTTCTCCACCTGCCAGTATTCCAACTCCACCGGCGTGTTCCGGCCAAAAATATTCACGGTCACCTTGAGCTTGCCGCGATCCGGATCCACTTCCTCGATCACCCCGCTGAAATTCAGGAACGGCCCGTTGTTGATCTTCACCGTCTCGCCAAGATTGAACGCAACCTTCGGACGTTCGGTTTCTTCCGAGGCTGACACAACAGACTTGATGGTTTCCATCTCCTCGTCCGTCGCCACGTGCGGATGTTCGCCGCCGACAAAACCGATGGCACCCTGCGTTTCCTTGACGAAGTAAAACGGCTCCGGAATAACCTTGTTGTTTTCATCCAGCAGCACCATCTGGATGTAAACGTAGCCAGGATGAAGTTTGCGGTTCGTTACCGTCTTCTTCTGGTTGCGAACCTCCACAACCTTCTCCATCGGCACGAGGACTTCGTGGATGAATTCACCCATCTCCTCGGTCTTGATGCGCTTCTCGATGCTGTCCTTGACCTTTTGCTCCTGGCCGGAAAGCGTATGGATGACGAACCACTTGGGTTTCATTCGTGTTTCAAATTAGATGAACAACTGGAACAGGATTCGATCCACGACGAACGTGAACAGACCCAACACCAGGATGGAAAGGATCACCACCACGGTCGAACCCGTGAGTTCGTCACGCGTCGGCCATGTGCATTTCTTCAACTCTTCCATTGTTTGCTGCCAGTACGCCGTGAATCGCTTCAACTGCCCCTGTTTCCAGAGGAAGCCAAAGATCACACCGACCACCGCAACCCAGATCAGAACTTTCATTTGTTCAATTTCTTTTGGCGGAGAGGGAGGGATTCGAACCCCCGGTGGGCTTTCACCCACAGCGGTTTTCAAGACCGCCGCAATAGACCACTCTGCCACCTCTCCAGCCTGGATTTGGCAGGGCGTGTAGGACTTGAACCTACAACCAACGGTTTTGGAGACCGCTACTCTACCAATTGAGCTAACGCCCTACGCAAAATTCATCGGACTCTCAACTGGACCAAAACGGAGGCAACGGATTCCCGCCGCCTCCGTATGACAATTCCAAACGTCAGGCGACCACGTCGCTGATACGACCTGCACCAATGGTGCGACCACCTTCGCGGATTGCGAAGCGCTGGCCTTTTTCCATGGCGACAGGTTTGCCGAGCTCAACGTCCACCGAGACGTTGTCACCAGGCATCACCATCTCGATGCCAGCCGGCAGATTCAAAGTGCCGGTCACATCGGAGGTGCGGAAATAAAATTGCGGACGGTAGTTGGTAAAGAACGGCGTATGACGGCCACCCTCATCCTTCGACAGCACGTACACTTCCGCCTTAAACTTGGTGTGCGGCTTGATCGAGCCGGGCTTGGCGAGAACCATGCCGCGTTCGACTTCTTCCTTCTTCGTGCCGCGCAGCAGCACCCCGACGTTGTCACCCGCAGTCGCGCTGTCCAGCAGCTTGCGGAACATTTCAATATCCGTCGCCGTGGTCTTGCGTGTGTCTTTCAAGCCGACGATTTCAACTTCGTCCATCTTCTTGAGAACACCACGCTCCACACGACCAGTCACAACCGTGCCGCGACCTTCAATGTTGAACACGTCTTCGACACACATCAAGAAAGGCTTGTCCACTTCACGAAGCGGATCCGGCACAAAGGTGTCCAACGCTTCCAGCAAATCTGTGATCGCCTTCTCGCCCTCGGGCTTGCCAGCCATCGCAGCCGTGGCAGAACCACGAATGATCGGAGTCTTGTCGCCGGGGAAATTGTATTTCGTCAGCAGGTCACGGATTTCCATCTCGATGAGTTCGAGCAGGTCCGCATCCGCGAGATCAACCTTGTTCAGGAAAACCACCACGCTCGGCACACCGACCTGGCGGGCAAGCAGGATGTGTTCACGCGTCTGAGGCATCGGGCCGTCAGCAGCGCTCACCACGAGAATCGCACCGTCCATCTGCGCCGCACCCGTGATCATGTTCTTGATGTAGTCCGCGTGGCCGGGGCAGTCAACGTGCGCGTAATGGCGCTTGGCACTTTCGTATTCGACGTGCGACACGGCGATCGTAACCGTCTTCGTGTCATCGCGAACCGTACCACCCTTGGTGATGTCCGCGTAGGAAATCGCAGGAGCCAGGCCCTTGCGGTTCTGCACCGCGACGATGGAAGCGGTCAACGTGGACTTGCCGTGGTCAACGTGGCCGATGGTGCCAACGTTTACGTGCGGTTTCGTTCTCTGAAATTGCTCTTTTGCCATTTTATTCTCCTGCGTTTGGTTGTCAGTTAGTTTCGGTTTTTAGTGCAACAGTTAAATTGTCTGGAGCCCATGATCAGGATTGAACTGATGACCTCGTCCTTACCAAGGACGTGCTCTACCAACTGAGCTACATGGGCAACCAATGTCTTTCATCCTGATGCGCGCAAAGACGACAAAAAAACCACCTCTCGATCTTTTCCACCAGAAAAGCCTGAGAGTTGGTCAATTGTCTCTTTTGCAGCCCTAAGACGATGATGAAAATAGGAAACTGCCGAAATAGTGTCAACGAGCATTTCAAGATTTTTTCGCTCCCTCCAATAACTGGCACGAAACCCCCTTCCCAAGACTAAAACCCAAGTCTCAGGACTTTGGACTCAGGACTCAGGACTTCAGACTAAAAGCATTAACCGCTGATTGACGCTGATCCGCGCTGATCCATTCCAACGCCAAGACGCCAGAAGCAAAGGCGTGAGGTTTGACACGAATTTCACCAATTGACGCGAATCCGAACCGAAGGGCTGACTTGTCGCGCCGAAATCAGATGAAGGCGGAAAGCCGAGAATATGACAGCCCGAGGTGAAGCCCGGGCTCACGTCCCAAAAAAAAATCATCCAAGCCCTGTATCGCCAGCAGAAATCTTCACCGCACAGGTGCAAGGTTTGGACGGAGATTCCAGACGAACCCAATTTCTTCAAGCTGGCGCTGCCGCTCCGGTAGTAACTTTTTACGGTAGTATGTCGTTCGCTGGCTATTAACCCACTTCCCGAGTCGCTTATTCTCACCGGCTTTTTGAGGCACGTTGCAGTGGCCGTGGATTTTTTTGAACTCAACCAACCGTTCCAACATGCGTTCCCAAGCGTTTCGCTCTACAAGCCGCCAGACGAAACCGATTTCGTCGAGACGCTTGCCTCGTTCGGCGAGGATGGGGCGATTGTATCGCTTTGCGGCGCGCTGATTCCGAACCCACGTTCCAAGCTCGGCATATTTCCCCGATCGTTGCGGCACGTTGGTATCTCCATGCAGCTCCTTGTATTCGACGAGTTGCTGAAACATTTCTTCCCACCGCGTTCCGATGGGATCCCACTCGAAGCCCACTTCGTCGAGTCGCCGCACGCGTTCTGGAGCAAGGCGCTCGCGATTGTAGGCCATGCGTTGTTCTGAAACCCACTCGGCGAGTTTGCGATTCTCCTTCCAACGCTGTGGAACGAGGCAGTCGCCCTGCGCCTGTTTGTATTCCAGCAATGCCTGAAACATCGTCTCGAAGTATTTCTCGCCGGAGAGCGGCTTCTCACTGCGCGGCGGCTTCGGCGTGTTCGTTCTCGGTCTGCCGCCCTTCCGTCCGCCATTCCATTCAAAATTCAGTTCGTTCAATCGCGCAATTTGCCAATCGGTGAGCTTCTGCTTCCGACAGTTCCGGCGTTGGGTAGTAACCCACCACGCCAGCTTCTTGTTGGCGGCGTATGTTTGTGGCACCGATGCATGGCCGGTGGTTTGGTGGAATGTCTGTAGTTGTGCGAACATTTTTTCCCACGGTTCGCGTTCAATTTCACCACCGCCTTGTTTTGGACGCCACTCGAAGTTAAGCGCGTCGAGTTTTGCGATTCGCTCTGCTGACAACTTGTCTTCTGACTTTCGCATCCGCTGCGTGCCAACCCAACTCGCGAGTTGCTGGTCTTCGGGCCACTTGGAAGGCACGAGGCAGTTACCACGTTTCGCATGATAGGCGTGCAGTCGTGCAAGCATTGATCCCCATTGCGCTGAAAAAGGCTCCCACTCAAATCCGATGCTGGCGAGTTCCTCCTCGCGTTCCGCATCAAGCTCTCCGCGCTTTTTCAATTGCCGTTGTGTGAGTGTCCATCGCCGAAGTTCCCCGCTCATTGCAACATCACGAGACTTGCCGTTGTGCATCGGGCGGAGGTGTTCCACCAGTTTTGAAAACATGGCATCCCAATCGCCATCGTGCATGTTCCAAGCAAAACCGATCTCATCCATCCGCCGCAATTGATCAGCCGTCAGACTATTTTGTCGCTTGGCTACGCGCTGGAGATAGACCCAATGCGGGAGTTCGGGGTTTGCCTGCCAATCCATCGGAACATTGCAGTGACCTTGTAATCTGTAGAAGTTCGTCAATTCGGAAAACATTTCGTCCCAAGTGCGCAGCGGAGTTTCGGGCACGGATGGAACAAGTGCCGGTTTTGGAACGGGCTGCTTTTTAACGCGCTGCCAAGCAAATCCAATTTCATCCAAAGCTTCAATCCGAGACTCACTTAACTTCCCGCGCTTCTTCGTTTGCCGTTGTGTCTGTGCCCAACTATTAAGTTTGCCGGTCTTGTCATCAACGATTCTCACGGTCGAACTTCCATGCGCCGCAGCGTATTCTTTTATCTGCGCAAACATTTCCAGCCATTGTTTTTCAGTGTCCGGCGGTGCTGGCTTCCACGGAAAACCTATTTCGTCGAGCTGTCTTTTGAGTTCGTCTGGGATTGTTTTGTTTTTGAGACGCGCTCTTTGATCTGTCATCCACGACGCCAAGCCCGGATATTTTTTATCGTGGCGTGAAACCGACAAGTGTCCATGTTCGGTCTTGTGAGCGAGCAAGGCTTCGATTCTTTTGGCGACGGGAATCGTTGGTTGCAATGCGTTTGGCGCTCTCCACTTGAAACCAATTGAGTTCAACCGATCTTCGAGTTCCTTTCGCAACTTGCCGGTGTTGCCTTTGTATCGTTGCGACGACACCCATGCGCCGAGCAATGGATTCTCCGGCCATTTGACCGGCACAAGCGTATCGTGAAATCGCTCCTTGTAAGCGCACAACTCTGCGAACCGTTCGTCCCAAGTCCCCAAACCCACCAGCCACTCGAATCCAATTTTCTCCAGCGCGGCGATGCGTTCACGAGAAAGTTCGCCTTTGCCGTAGTCGTTGCGCTGAGTTTTTACCCAATGGGCTAGGCTCTTATTTTCCTTCCAGTTTTGCGGCACATGACAATCCTTGAATCGTTCGCGATAATTCAAGAGTGCTAAATACTGTGTCCGCCATGTGCTTTCATGCGGCGACCACTTGAATCCAATCCGATCTAGCAGCGCAATTTTCTCATCCTCCAGCACTCCGTCTCTGCGTAACACGCGCTGGTTCACAACCCACGTTGCAAGTTTCTGGTTTTCTCGCCAGCGTGCGGGCATGTCGCGATTCTCGTGTTTCTGCTGATAAGCCAAGAGTTGCCCGTAACGCTCAAACCATCCTTCGCCAATGGCGTCCAGACATGCGGCGGTAATTGAGTGGCGCAGATTTTCCAGTGAAACTGACGGGCCGAGGATGGCTACACGTTCGCGGAATCGGCTATCGTCAAACCCTCCCGTTTTGCCGCGCTCTATCCGCATTTCGGAAATGATTTGTGCCAGCACTTCGTCGTGCTCTTGCAACCGATTGAGAACATTCCAAACCTCATCGAAGTCGCTTCGCATGACTGCTTCTTCAATGCTTTCGCCACGGGCTTGCTCGACGTAAAGCGGCACGAGCACATACCCGAGCTTCTTACCAGTTTCAGGCGATTTGCGCATGGCGCGACCTGTGGCTTGCACGATATCCACCAAGCTGCGTTTCGGACTTAAAAACGCCACCATGTCCACCGCCGGAACATCCACGCCTTCGGTCAAACATCTTGCGTTGGATATAACTGCTCTCGGTGCGGCGCGGAAATCGCGCATTACTCGTTCGCGTTTAGCTGTTGGCATTTCGCCGTTGACGTGAAAAGCCTGAAACTCTGGCAAGTGAGTGCGGACACCTTCGCTGCCAGCAGCAACGAACGAGGCAGCGGATGGAACGGTGCTGTGAAATGTGAACACTTTGTTGACGCCGTTTTTGGCGATGGCATCGGTGAGCGCAATCTGATTTGCCACCTGCCGCGCCCGAATGGGGTCGCCGTTCACAAGCACTTCGCCTCGGCTCAGGAGATCATCAGTGACCATGTTGGATGTGATGACTGAGATGACGACCTTGTAATTACAGATGATGTCACGCCGGGCGGCTTCGGCGAAATTGAGACGGAACTCTTGTTTGCCATAGACCAGCGGGTTGTCCATCGAGAAGACGAGTTGCGCGGTTCCTTCCTTGTCCTCGCCGAGAGGATTGTAGTGTCGCGGCGTGGCGGTGAGGAACAGGCGTTTGCGAATGGGCAGGTTGGCATCTTTGAGAGCAAAGGCGTTGTTGCGCCCTTCAGGGCCTGCGGTCTTGTGCGCCTCGTCGAACACAGCCAGGTCAAACGCTTCGCCCGGCTGCATCGCTTCACCAACCTTGTGCGCGGATTGGTATGTTGAGAAAACCATTTTCACCCCAGCAAAAGGCGCGTCCAGAAAGCTGCGCACGCTAGCGGCATCAGTTTTGACTTCAAAATCGAGGTCGGATTGCTGCGTGGTGAGCGCGTCAATGCCTTCCTTCACGGTCGGGTCGGAACAGACGCAGAGATAGGCGAGACTCGGCAAACGGGTGTCGCGCAGCCATTCGTGCAAGGTCTGGCGCAGCAATGCGAGCG
>JABFSR010000005.1 GCA_013140495.1 Verrucomicrobiota bacterium | reverse complement strand
AGGAACTCGCCAAAGCTCAAGTAAAGGCGCAGGACATTTTGACGCAGGCCAGTCAGCAGGCCACCAAGGCCATCGAAGAAGCTCGTGCTGCCGCCGCGAAAGTTCAGGAGCAAGAGACGCGGAAAGCGGTCGTGATGGCGAATGACATCATCGCCAAGGCGCGGCAGGCCAGCGAAGCGGAACTCGTTCGCATGAAGGCGGAACTTCGCAAGGAAGTCGGCCGGCTCGTCGTCGCGACCAGCGCGAAGGTTACGGGCAATATTTTGACCGCCGAGCAGCAGACTCGCTTGGCGGAAGACACGAACAAGCAGCTCGCGGCGAATTGATTTCGATTTAATCACGCGGCATGAAAATCAGCAAACAAGCCCGGCGCGACGCGAAGCAGTTGTTCAACGTCTGCAAGGTCAGCGGCGTGTTGGACGAAGGCCGCGTGCGCCAGACGGTCACGGCGGTGATCGCGCAGAAGCCACGCGGTTTCGTCGGCATCCTGTCGCATTTTCAGCGGTTGGTGAAGCTGGACATCGAACGGCGTTCGGCGCACGTCGAGAGCGCGGTGGCGACCAGCGAGGCGTTGCAGCAATCGGTGAAGGCGAACCTCGCGCAGCGCTATGGCCAGGGCTTGAGCGTGACGTTCGCAGTGAATCCGTCGTTGATCGGCGGGTTGCGCGTGAAGGTCGGCAGCGATGTGTTTGACGGCAGCGTGAAGGCGCGTTTGGCCGAGTTGGAAGCGGCGATGTAATTTAAGAACGGAATTTAATTTGATATGAGCAATCTATTGCAAGAAATCGAAGCGCAAATCAGCGGCGTAAAAACGTCGGTGAACAAGCAGAACGTCGGCATCGTCCGCGAATGTTCCGACGGTGTCGCGAAGATCGAAGGCCTCACCGACTGCATGGCCAATGAGATGTTGGACTTCGGCGGCGGCGTCATCGGCCTCGCGCTCAACCTCGAAGAAACCGAAGTCGGCGCGATCATTCTCGGTGACTACCTCGGCGTGCATGAAGGCTCGGAGGTCAAGACCACCGGCAAATTGCTCTCCGTGCCCGTCGGCAAAGGATTGCTCGGTCGCGTGGTGGATTGTCTCGGTCGTCCGGTGGACGGCAAAGGGCCGATTAAAGAGGACGCTTTCTATCCTGTCGAAAAAATCGCGCCCGGCATCATCAAGCGCAAATCCGTCAGCCAGCCCGTGCAGACCGGCATCATGGCGATTGACGCGATGATCCCGATTGGCCGAGGTCAACGCGAACTCATCATCGGCGACCGTTCGACGGGCAAGACGACCATCGGCGTGGACACGATGATCAATCAATCGCGCATGAACAAGGTCGGTCGTGCGTCCGGCGACAAGAGTTTCCGCCCGGTCTATAACATTTACGTTGCCATCGGTCAGAAGCAGTCGAACGTCGCGCGCGTCATCGCGGAACTGGAAAAAGCCGGTGCGCTCGAAGACACGATTGTCGTGGCCGCCGCTGCTTCCGATTCCGCTGCGAATCAATATCTCGCTCCCTTCGCCGGTGCTTCCATGGGTGAATGGTTCATGGACAACGGCATGGATGCGCTAATCATTTACGACGATCTTTCCAAGCAGGCCGTGGCGTATCGCCAGGTTTCACTCGTCTTGAAGCGCCCGTCTGGTCGCGAAGCGTATCCCGGTGACGTGTTCTATCTCCACAGCCGCTTGCTCGAACGCTCGGCTCGTGTGTCGGAACGTTACGGCAACGGTTCGCTCACCGCGCTGCCGATCATCGAGACGCAGGCGGGCGACGTGTCCGCTTACATTCCGACGAATGTGATTTCGATCACGGACGGCCAGATTTATCTGGAAACCGATTTGTTTTATCAAGGTGTGCGTCCCGCTGTTTCCGTCGGTCTCTCCGTGAGCCGCGTCGGTTCAGCTGCGCAGATCAAGGCGATGAAACAAGTCGCCGGTCGTATCAAAGGTGACTTGGCTCAGTATCGCGAACTCGCGGCGTTCGCGCAGTTCGGTTCGGATCTCGACGCCAAGACGCAGGGCATCCTCGAACGCGGCAAGCGCGTCGTCGAGATTTTCAAGCAGCCGCAGTTCAATCCGCTGCCGGTTGAGTTGCAGGCCGCGACGCTCTGGGCGGTGCAGAACAATTTCTTTGATGACGTGGCGGTGGACAAGATCAAGGATTTCCAGAACAAGCTCACGGATTTCCTCAACACCCGCAAAGCCGACCTGCTCACGAAGATTCGCACCGAGAAGGCGTTCAGCGACGCGCTTGCGGCGGAGTTGAAGGCCGCCGTCACTGAATTCAAGCAGACGTATCGCTAAGTTTCCATGCCCAGCACACGCGACATCCGCCGACGCATCAAGTCGGTCAAAAACACGGCGCAGATCACGAAGGCCATGCAGATGGTGGCCTCGTCGAAGATGCGCAAGGCGCAGCTCGCCGCGCTGGCGGGGCGTCCTTATGCGAAGCTGATGAACCGCGTGCTCGCGGATGTTTCCCATGGCGCGGCCGACTTCACGCATCCGCTGATGGAAAAGCGCGACAGCAAGAAGCGTTGTGTGCTGCTGGTCAGTTCGGACAAGGGGCTTTGCGGTGCGCTCAACTCCAACCTGACGCGTGAAGCGTTCAAGTTCGACAAGGACACGACCGTGTTCGTTTGCGCGGGCAAGAAGGGCGCGCAATTTGTCGCCCGCAACAAGCGCAATCTCGCGGCGGAGTTCACCTACAAGGACGCGCCGTTGTTCGCGGAAGCCCGCGCGATTTCCAAGTTTGTTCAGGACCTGTTTCTCAAGGGTGAAGTGGACAGTGTGGAAGTGCTTTACACCAATTTCATCAGCACGCTGGTGCAAAAGCCGGATAACCTGCCGCTGTTGCCCGTCGGTGAATTGAAGGGTGTTCAAGCGGGATTGGATGGCGAAGAAACGAGCGTCGCGTTGGAAAAGTCCGGCGTGGAATTTCAATTTGAGCCGGGCGCGGACAAGGTATTGGGCGCGTTGCTGCCGCATTACTTAAACTTTCAGGTTTACCAGATTCTGCTTGAAGCCAAGGCGTCGGAGCAAAGCTCGCGCATGGTGGCGATGAAGAACGCGACCGACAACGCGAAGCAACTCATCAAAGACCTCACGCTCGAATACAACAAGCTGCGGCAGGCAAACATCACGAAAGAACTTTTGGAAATTACCACCGCCCAGATGGCGTTGGGCTGACGCTGCGCGCAATTAAAAATTTAGAATTCAAAATTAAAAATTTCAGACCATGAACAAAGGCAAAATCGTTCAAATCATCGGCCCGGTCGTGGACATCGAGTTCACGGACAAGCTCCCGGCCATCTATAACGCGCTCACCGTAGAGTTCACCTCGCCCGGTGCGGCTGGCAAAACCAAACTGACACTCGAAGTGCAACAGCACCTCGGCGACGGCTGGGTTCGCGCCGTGGCCATGAGCGCCACGGAAGGTCTCAAACGCGGCATGGAAATTACCGACATGGGCGCGCCCATCTCGATGCCCGTCGGCGAAGCCGTCATGGGCCGCGTGTTTGACGTGACCGGCAATGCCATTGACGAACAAGGCCCGGTGAAGGCGGACAAGTTCCTGCCCATTCATCGCGCCGCACCGCCGCTCGTGGAGCAATCCACCAGCCCGCAGATTCTGACCACTGGCATCAAGGTCATTGATTTGATCTGCCCCTTCCTCAAGGGCGGAAAAGTCGGTGCGTTCGGTGGCGCTGGCGTCGGCAAGACCGTCGTCATCATGGAACTCATCAACAACATCGCGAAGCTGCATGGCGGCGTTTCGATGTTCGCGGGTGTCGGTGAACGCACGCGCGAGGGCAACGATCTTTACAACGAAATGATCGAAGCTGGCGTCATCAAGGTGAAGAAGGATGAGAAAGGCCATCCGAAGATTGGTGATAATGGCCTTCCGATTGTTGAACCCGGCTCACGCATCGGCCTCGTTTACGGCCAGATGAACGAACCCCCCGGCGCGCGTCTCCGCGTGGCGCTGTCCGCGCTCGCCGTGACCG
Source organism: Verrucomicrobiota bacterium (assembly GCA_013140495.1). GTDB lineage: Bacteria > Verrucomicrobiota > Verrucomicrobiia > Limisphaerales > JADLHS01 > JADLHS01. The sequence continues at coordinate 10,498 of JABFSR010000005.1, read as the reverse complement.
AATATTTCCGCGACGAAAAGAATCAGGACGTGCTCCTGTTCGTGGATAACGTGTTCCGTTTCTCGCAAGCTGGTTCGGAAGTGTCCGCGCTCCTCGGGCGCACGCCGTCCGCTGTAGGTTATCAGCCGACGCTCGCGGCGGAAATGGGTGACTTGCAGGAACGCATCACCTCGACCAAGAAAGGTTCTATCACGAGCTTCCAAGCCGTGTATGTGCCGGCTGACGACTTGACCGACCCCGCACCTGCCACGACTTTCGCGCATTTGGATGCGACCATCGTGCTCGAACGCTCCATCGCGGAACTCGGTATTTATCCCGCCGTTGATCCGCTGGCTTCCAGTTCCCGCGCGCTGTCCGCCGACATCGTCGGTCAGGAACATTACGACGTCGCCCGCGGCGTGCAGAAGATTCTCCAACGCTACAAAGACTTGCAGGACATCATCGCGATTCTGGGCATGGACGAACTTTCGCCCGACGACAAGACCACCGTGTTGCGCGCCCGCAAGATTCAACGCTTCCTGAGCCAGCCGTTCACCGTGGCGCAGATTTTCACCGGCATCGAAGGCAAACAAGTGCCCGTGGCCGAGACCGTGCGCGGCTTCAAGGAAATCCTCGAAGGCAAACACGATGATGTCAACGAAGTGAACTTCTACATGAAGGGCGGCATTGACGAGATCAAAGAGAGTAAATGAGTAACTCGTTAAATGGGCTAAATTGTCAAAGGACAATGCCCATTTAACCATTTAACCAATCACTGATTTAACGCAGACACCATGGCCACGCTGAAACTAGAAATCGTCACGCCGGAAGCGAAAATCTATTCCGAGGACGTGGACATGGTCACGCTGCCCGGCGTCGAAGGCGAGATGGGCATCTTTCCGATGCACGTTCCGCTCATGACGCAACTCGCGGCGGGCGAAGTCTCCGTGCGCAAGGACGGCCAGGATTTCTTCCTCGCGGTTGGTGAAGGTTTCGTGGAAATAACCGGCGACCAAGTTTCCATCTTGACCGACATGGCGATCAAGGCCGAGAACATTGATGAAGCGAAGGCCGAGGAAGCCCGCAAGCGCGCCGAGACCCGCCTCACCGAGAAACTCGACGATGAAGAAGTGGCCAACGTAAATGCGGCCCTCGCGCACTCACTGGCCCAACTCAAGGTCAAGCGGCGCGGTCGGTAAGAGCAAAGTAAATTTCAAAGCCGCGCTCGCAAGGCGCGGCTTTTTTGTTGAGACGGCTGGATCAATTCATCCGCTTGACGAGGATTAGAATGGTTCGGTAGGAATTAATATTATGAGTAAAACGGAAACCCATCATTTTCAGGCGGAGATTCAGCAGTTGCTGAATATCGTCATCCACTCGCTGTACACAGACAAAGAGATATTCGTGCGCGAACTGATTTCCAATGCTGCCGACGCGTGCGAGAAATTGCGGTTCAACCAATCTTCCGGCACGGCTACCTATCAATCGGACATTGCCCCGGCCATCACTGTTACCACGGATGACAAGGCGGGCACGATCACCATCACTGACACCGGGCTCGGCATGACGCATGGGGAACTGGTCGAGAATCTCGGCACCATTGCGCACTCGGGTACGAAAGCGTTCCTCAAACAGCTCGCGGAGGAAAAGAAGCCGGACGTGGGATTGATCGGGCAATTCGGCGTGGGCTTTTATTCGGCGTTCATGGTGGCCAAAAAGGTGACGGTGTTAAGCCGGTCGTTCGCGCCCGAAGAACAAGGCTGGCAATGGACCAGCGAAGGCGGCGGTGGTTACGATCTCACGCCCGCCGCCGATCTGCCGCGCGGCACCAAGATCACGCTGGAGTTGAAAGACGACGCGAAGGACTTCGCGCAGGAAAGCACGATTGAGCGGATCATCCAGAGGTATTCCAGTTTTGTCCCTTTCCCCATCGAGCTGAACACCAAACGGCTCAACACCGTGCAGGCCATCTGGGCGCGCAGCAAAAACGAAATCAAGGAGGAGGAATACAACGAGTTCTACACGTTCGTCGGCCACGATCACGACAAGCCGCTGTTCCGATTGCATTTCTCGGCAGACGCGCCGATGGCGATTCAGGCGTTGTTGTTCGTGCCGCAACGAAATTTCGAGAGCATGGGCATGGGGCGGATTGATTCCGAGGTGAACCTGTATTGCCGCAAAGTTTTGATTCAGGCGAAGGCGAAAGGATTGTTCCCCGAGTGGCTGCGCTTCCTCAAAGGCGTGGTGGACAGCGAGGATTTACCGCTCAACATCTCGCGCGAGACGATGCAGGACACGTCGTTGATGCAGAAGTTGAACAAGGTGCTGACGGGACGCTTCCTGAAATTCCTCGACGAACAATCCGAGAAGGAAGCCGAAGCCTACGAGAAATTTTACGCGGAATATCAACGCTTTCTCAAGGAAGGCGTCGTCACGGATTTCACGCATAAGGACGCGCTCGGCAAATTGCTGCGCTTCGAGTCGTCCTCGCTGGATAAAGGCAAGCTCACGTCGCTGGCGGAGTACGTGAAGCGGATGCCGTCCGAGCAGAAGGAAATTTATTGCCTGCTCACGCCAAACCGCGCAGCGGCGGACAGCAGTCCGTACTTCGAGGTGTTCAAGGAGCGGAAGTTTGAGGTGCTGTTCCTATACGATCCGTGGGACGAATTCGTGATGGAACACTTGCAGGAGTTCGATGGCAAGCAACTCAAGCTCGCAGAGAAGGCCGACTTGAATCTCAACGAGACGAAGAAGGACGGCGCGTTGTCCGAGGACGCCGCGAAATCGCTCTCTGCGTGGCTCAAGGAATCGCTCGGCGACAAGGTTGGCGAAGTGCGCGTCTCCCAACGTCTCGTGGAAAGCCCGGCTGTGGTGGTGGACGCGGACAAGTTCATGACCGCAAGCATGAGGCGCATCATGAAGGCGATGAAGCAGGAGAGCGAAGCTGCTACGCCGGTGAAACACGATCTGGAGATCAATCCGGCACACCCGATTATGTCGCGGCTTGACGCGATGCGGCAGAAGGATGCGTCACTCGCCGGAAGCGTGGCGGAACAAATCCTCGACAACGCGCGTGTGGCGGCCGGACTACTTGAAGACCCGCGTACAATGCTGACCAGACTAAATCAATTGATCGAGAGAGTGCTTACGAGGGAGTAGTCAAGCAAACGGATTACCCGGCAATCGTGCTGATCTCGACCGGCTCAACACTCACGCCGCTCCTGGTCAGCCACTTGATTGCGGCCTTTACGTCCTCGCGTTTGCCGTCAAGTTCAAGACAGACTATGCCGATTTCGTCGGTGACGCTCGCCTGGCGGATGTTGGTGACAACTTTGAATCGTTGTGCCACTTCCCAGATCAACGGTTTCTTGATGAGCCTGGGCGGATACATCAACCACAATCGTGTTTGCTGCGGCGTACTCTGGGTAGTCGGAACGGATTTCTTTTTCGTGGCCATACGATTAGAGCATTGGAGTTTTTTGGCGGCACGGGCGTTTTTGTAAACTGGCTCGTCAACAACTTCACCCCACCGCATGGTTCTAGCCTCCAGCGATCGCGGGGATGATGCTGATCTCGTCGCCGTCCTTGAGCGGTGTGTTTTGGTTTTTGAGAAAGCGGATGTCCTCCTCGTTTACATACACGTTGACAAAACGTCGGACTTCACCTTTCTCGTCCACGAGGCGTTCCTGGATGCCGGGATAGCGCGTCTGCAATTCAATGATCGCCTCGGCGATGGTTGAGCCGTTGATCTCCACGAGTTCTTCGTTATTGGTCAACTTGCGGAGCGGGGTTGGGATACGAACGTTTTTTGCCATAAATTGTAAAATCACTCTTGTCCAAACAAACAGCGCCAACTCGACTCAATCGAGGAACTCGACGACTTCTTCGGACTCATTCAGCGCGGGCATACTCTAACTTTTGAGCGTTTACGGTCAAGCCGTCAAACGGAGTCTGCTGATTTCCAAAAAATCTGTGCTTGCCAACATCAAGGGTGTGTGAAGAAAACGTGCGTTCTCAAGGAATTGCCAAATGCCATGCAGGAAACCGGGATGCGGACGGCCAATTCCTGCCGGCAAAAAGGCTTTACACGCCGCTTCGCAATTCCTAGGATGCTTGCTCGTATTTATTGAAGCAAACAAGATATGGAAGCCAAAACAAAAACCATTGAGCAGTTCAAGCTGCACGAAAAGGACACCGGTTCAGCGGACGTGCAGGTTGCCCTGCTTACACAGCGCATCAACCACTTGACCGAGCATCTTCAAGGAAACAAGAAGGATCACAGCTCGCGTCGCGGGTTGCTGGTCATGGTCGGCCAACGCCGTCGTCTGCTGGATTATCTTCATACAACGGACATCAGCCGGTATCAGACCATCACCAAAAAGCTGAAGCTTCGCCATTGAGTTTTCAAAACCGCCGCAACCACGGCGGTTTTTTGTTTCAATAACCAGCCCGGGCCGAATCGCGGCCGGCCCGAAGCTCGCAATCAAAAAGTTCGCGAAGAAAGTCGTTGCCCCGGGTGATTTCACTCAGTCCCGAATGAATCGGGATTCACTGAAGTTCCTCGGTGGCAGCGGAGACAGAAACCTATGCCATCAAAAATAACCGCCCAGGTGGGCGATAAACAAATCACAATCGAAACCGGCAAGCTCGCAAAGCAAGCCGACGGAGCCGTCACCGTTCAACTCGGCGAAACCGTCATCATCGTGGCAGCGGTCGCCGCCACCAAGGCCAAGCCCGGCCAGGACTTCTTCCCGCTCACGGTGGATTACCGCGAGAAAGCCGCCGCCGCCGGAAAATTTCCGGGCGGTTACTTCAAACGAGAAGGTCGTCCGACTGAAAAGGAAATTCTTACCTGCCGCCTCACCGATCGTCCGATCCGTCCGTTGTTCCCCAAAGGCTGGTACAACGAGGTGCAGGTGCAGACCGTCGTTCTCAGCGCTGATGGCGAGAATGATCCCGATATTCTCAGCATCATCGGCGCAAGTGCGTCGCTGATGGTCAGTGATATTCCGTGGGACGGCCCGCTCGGTGCGGTTCGCGTTGGTCGCGTCGGCGGCAAGTTCATCGCCAACCCCACGCACGCCGAACAGGCGGAGAGCGATCTCGACCTCGTCTATGTCGGCAACGAAAAAGACATCGTCATGTATGAAGGCGCGGCCAACGAAATCACCGAAGCCGACTTCAACGCCGCGCTCAAGTTCGGCCAGGAATGTTGCGCTCCATTGATCGCCGCGCAGAAGGAACTCGCCGCCAAAGCCGGCAAAGCCAAACGCCAGATCACACTCAACATCGTTCCGGACGAAATTCTCGCAGAGGCCAAGAAGCTCGCTGGCGATCGTTTTGTTCCTGCGCTGCTCACGCCCGGCAAATTGAATCGCGAAGCCGCGTGCAAAGCCATTCAGGACGAGGTTGGCGCAAAGCTGCTAGAAAAATTCGGCGCTGAAAAAATCACCGAATTCGTCGTCAAGGACGCGTTCTACTACATCCAGAAGGAAGCCGTTCGCGGTTTGATTCTCAACAGCGGCAAGCGTCTTGATGGTCGCGCGTTCAACACTGTCCGCCCCATTTCCAGCGAAGTCAGCCTGCTCCCACGAGCTCACGGCTCGGCGTTGTTTGTTCGCGGCGAAACCCAGGCGGTCTCACTCGTCACGCTCGGCACCGGCGACGACGTGCAGGAATTTGATTCCTACACCGGCGGCGGAAGCGAGAAGCGTTTCATCCTTCACTACAACTTCCCGAACTTCTCTGTCGGAGAAACCGGTCGCATCAGCGGCCCCGGTCGCCGGGAGATTGGCCACGGGGCACTCGCCGAGCGCAGCATCGAGCCCATGATCCCGCTTGATACTTATCCCTACGCCGTGCGTGTCACCAGCGAGATCATGGAGTCCAACGGCTCCACCTCGATGGCGTCAGTCTGCGGCGGCACGCTCGCGTTGCTCGATGCCGGCGTTCCGATGATTCGTCCCGTTGCCGGCATCAGCGTCGGCATGTGTACCGAATACGGCGCTGACAAGAACATTTCAAAGTACCAGCTCCTCACAGACATCATCGGTTGGGAAGACGCCTACTGCGACATGGATTGCAAAATCGCCGGAACTGAGAAAGGCATCACCGGCTTCCAGCTCGACCTCAAGCTCAAGGGCATCCCGCACTCCATCATGGCGGAAACCGTCGAGAACGCCCGCATCGCGCGCTTGTTCATTCTCGCTGAAATGGCGAAGACAATCTCCGAGCCACGCAAGGAAATCAGCAAGTACGCCCCGCGCATCACCACGCTCAAGATCAACCCCGAAAAGATCGGCGCGCTGATCGGACCTGGCGGCAAGAACATCAAACGCCTTGTCGAGGAATCCGGCTGCGAAATTGACATCGAAGATGACGGCAGCGTGAACATCTTCTCCGTTTCGGCGGAAGGCATGAAGATCGCCGTGGATCACATCACCGGCATGACGGCGGAAGCCGAGATCGGCAAGATCTATCGCGGCAAGGTTGTCACGATCAAGGAATTTGGCGCGTTCGTCGAATTCCTTCCGGGCAAGGATGGACTCGTTCACATCAGCGAACTGGCGAATTTCCGCGTGAAGAAGACCGAAGACATCGTAAAGATGGGCGACGAAATCCAGGTCAAGTGCCTCGGCGTTGACGAAAAGGGCCGCGTTCGTCTCTCGCGCAAAGCTGCCATGGAAGATCGCGACAAGGAAATGGCTGGCAAGGAAGAACCCGTTCCAGCGCAGTAATCATCTCAAAGCAATTCAAAGGCGGACCGGCAACGGCCCGCCTTTTTTGCTTTTGTGCCAGAGCAAGTCTTTCCTCAACCTGTCACGCTGAAGCCGTCAGCGAAGGCGGATGGTAAATTGCGCCGGGACGTTCTATGCGCAACGAGCCGGGGCATGGGTCACCCGGTCCGAACCGCCAAGCTTGTGTAAAAACTCCGGACTGACCCGTTTCCGTTTCTGTCGGTCATCTTCGTCACGGCGTCGTTCCCGTTATACTCGCGAATGGAACTCAGTCCTTTGGTAAAACGAGTGTGACTGATGCAATCTTGCCTTGGGATAAGGGTCGAACTGCTAATCGGACGACTTCCTGTTTGTCCTCCTCCTGCTCCGTTACATAGCACTCGGGGACAAAACATCTCAGTTTCTTGAACAATCCTTCCGCCTTGTCTCCGCTTCCTTCCCATCCGTCCGCTCCTGTGCAACATCCCGCTTCAAACAGAAAGCAACCGGCTCCAGTTTCGGTGGCAAAGAACGCGAATACGCGCGCTTCTAGTTGTTTCGACAAGACCTTGGCGTGCTCTTTGGTTTCATTCTCCTGACCGTTGAGGTTGAATCCGATGAAACTGAATATGACAGTCCACGCAGACTCGGTCGTTCGGATGACGGGGATCCACCTGCTTGAGACTGGATCGCGCTTCTTGGATGACACCACTTCAATGTTTTCGCGCTTATTGCGCGGCTGCGTCATTCGGCAAAACTCCGGCACTACTCTATCAATCGGCGATTCCACCGCCAGCATCGCACAAGCTCCGCCCAACTCATCCACCAGAGAAATGAAGTTTGAAAGGCCCGTCGTGAAATTAAGTGCGTGACCACGAATGGCTGGAAGTTCGATTTTCGGTGGCTTTGATCTCTGAGGGATTGGTTTTGTTAGCGAACGACTTTCCCTGGTCGTTGGTTGTGCTGACTTGATTTGGGGAGAACAGGTTCGCAAGAACTCAACAATCTCCTTGTGCCCGTGCCTTTTCGCCATCTGTTCTGCCGTCTTCCCCTCTTTGTTCGTGATAGAGATGTCGGCTCCCGCCTCTACAAGCATCTCAACAACTTCAAGACTCCCGTGCTTCGCGGCTCGGTGAAGTGGAGTATCCTTTGTAAGAAAATATTGGCGATTCGGATCCGCACCGGCTTTTAGAAGCACTCTTGTCGCGTCCGGTTTGATGCAGGTCACATGAAGTGGAACGTATCCGCGCGACATCAAGTCATCAAGGTTGTCACTTTCGTGATGATTTGGATCCGCCCCAGCTTTGATTAACTCCTCCATAATTAAAGCAAAACTCTTGTGGCGTGATGAGCGAGTTAGCCAAGAAGATTTTAGATTCGCTCTGTGCCGGAGAAACAACCGAACCGATTCCAACTGACCATAGGATATAGCCGTTTCCAGCGGTGACCAATATCCATTTTTGTTCACATCTGCCCCACGATCCAAAAGGTATTTCGCGATTTCGACGTAGCCCTTTTCTCCTGCTAGCTCCAACGGTGTTTGTCCATGATAGGGGCCAGACTTGTTCACATCAGCCCCCGCATCCAACAGTATTTTTACTATCTTGCGACTTCGAGCATTGACCGCGTCTGATAAAGGTGAACCCTCTTGAGACATGAAGCCGTCTGGATTAGCACCTTCCTTCAACAGCCGTTCCACCGCCGAGGCATCGGCTTTCTCACAAGCGTTTGATAGGCGTTCAGCTAGCTGAGTTCGAGTATTCTTTGCGTCGGCTTTGAACTTCATATCCGCTCCCTATTTTCCCCGAAAACGGGTCAATCCGGAGTAATTACTCAATGTTGAGTTCATATTGGTTGTTTTCTTCATTGTTGGCCTTCGCATTTTGCGACCAATTCGTGACGTGTGTGCCATGTTCAAGTCCCATGGCAATCCACTTGAGCGTCACCGAAGTCCTGACCCGGAGCTTTGTGAAATAATGAATCGTGACGGAATAATCGAGTCGCGGCGCACGTGGCATGCGACGGTTCTACGCCCGACGAAGATTTGTGTCAATATCAGGAACTGACACTTTTGTCCTTCAATCCGCTGCGCGGGTCGCCGTCACTTCATCAAATGCCTGACGCACGGCGCGGGAAAGGGACGCGCGGTTGTAGGGTTTCTGAAGGAATCGTGCATTGTTGCGCGCAAGAAATTCCTCGCTCACTTCGTCCACCGTGTAGCCGCTTGCGAAGACGACTTTCAATCCGGGTTTCTGCGCGAGCAACTGTTCGGCAAGCTCCATTCCCGAGACGCCTTCAGGCATGACCATGTCCGTAAGAAGCAAATCTATGCTGTCGTGGTTTTGTTCCCAGACCTCCAATGCCTCGCGGCCATTTTCCGCCAGCAATATCTTGTAGCCAAGTTCCTCCAGAAGTGTCTGGGCCATTTCGCGAATGATCACCTCGTCCTCAACGACGAGGATGGTTTCGGTCCCGCCGGTGACCGGTGCGATGGGGTCATCGCCGGTTTTGCCGGCCTTCGCCGTTTCATGGGATGCCGGGAGGAAAACGGTGAACGTCGTCCCCTGCCCGACCTCGCTCGCGACCTCCACCCAGCCGTCGTGTTGTTTCACAATGCCGTAAACCGTTGCCAGACCCAGGCCGGTGCCCTTCCCGACTTCCTTCGTGGTGAAGAAAGGTTCAAAGATCCGGCACATGGTCGTGCGATCCATTCCCGTGCCAGTATCGGTGACACGCAACACGACGAACTCACCCGCCCGCGCCTCCGGGTTTGTCTGAACATCATTTTCCTCGACCACCATGTGATCGAGACTGATTGTGAGCAACCCGCCCCGGGGCATGGCGTCACGAGCATTGACCGAGAGGTTCATGATCACCTGTTCCATCATGCCGTCGTCCCCGACCACAACGGGCAGGCTCTCAGGCGGCTTGAAATCCAGCGTGACCGTCTCACCCAGGATGCGCCTGAGCATCTTGCTCAAGTTGCTCACAACCTCCCGCATGTCGAGCGGCTTGGTCTGCATCACATTCTTGCGACTGAACATGAGCAATTGTCGCGTGAGGCTTGCCGCCCGTTCGCTTGCGTAATAAACCGTCTGCGCTGAATCAAACATCTCAGGAGGCAGGTTGGGTCGGGCCATCAACATGCCGGCGTGACCCTGGATGATCGTGAGCATGTTGTTGAAATCGTGCGCCACGCCCGCTGCGAGTTGTCCCACGGACTCCATCTTCTGGGATTGCAGCAACTGACCTTCGAGATTCAGGCGGTCGGTGATGTCCTCCACGTAACAATGCACCACGCGATTGGCCGCGACAGGATGGAACGACCACGAAAATGTCCGCCCCTCGACGCGGGTCTGCATCTGCGATTTGCTGTAGCCGGTGCGCAGGCACACGTCGAGAATCTCCTGATATTTTGGCGGCAACACGTCGCGCGGATGGGCCTTCTGCACGGAGAGGGCGAGCTTGAGGGCCGCGTCGTTGAAATAGGTGATCGCTCCGTCCGAGGCGAATTCGAGAGCGGGGTTTGGATTGAGCTGCGCGAACACGGCCAGGCGTTGCAGTTCGGATTCCGCACGATTTCGCTCCACCGCCAGCGCGAGCGCCGTGGCGGCGGAAATCAAAAAGTGAACCTCCTCGTTTGTGAAGACACGAGGTTTGCTTGAGTAAACACCCAACACTCCAAACGTCCGTTGCCGTGGCGCAATCGGCACGGTCACACCGCTTAGAATGCCGTGTTCCAGGAGCAAAGGCGAAATTTTGAAACGCCGCTCCTCCCGATAATCTTTCACCACCAGGGGCTC
>JABFSR010000174.1 GCA_013140495.1 Verrucomicrobiota bacterium | reverse complement strand
TGAGGTTCGGCTACCACTTCCGTCCGGGCAAGGAAGCGGAGGGCGTGATGATCTTGAACCAATTCATGTGCGATGTGCGCGGCTTGACGCGACAGTGGTCGGTCAAGCGCGGCCATCCCATCCAGCAGGGCGCGCGTGTGCCGACGCTGCCGGATGCAGCCAAAGGTCTGGGCATGGATGGCGTGACATGGGTTCGCGAAGGCCTGGTGGATATGCTTGTGCCGACGCCGTTCTGGGCCACAACGGATTTCGACATCCCGATCGAGCTGTGGCGCGAGCGAATTGGCAGCGCCGCAAGAAAAGTCATTCTCGCGCCGGGCGCGGAAATTCTCGTGCGCGCGTATCCGGCAGCAAAACCCATTGAGACAGACATCACGTCCACTCGTGGCTTTGCCGCCGCCTGCCTGCAGCGCGGCGCGGACAGTATTTACCTTTTTAACTACATGGATCCCGGCCCGATGACCGGCGGCAAGGATGCTTACCGGACACTGCTTCAGAAAGGGTTGAGCCTCAAAACCGCTGCCAAGAATCTGCGTCGGCATGTGGTCACCTACCGCGACACTGTCGCCCCTGGCATGTCGAGTGATGTGATGTTGCCGGTGGACGGGTTCAAGGGCGGCACATTCCGAATCTACAGTGGGCCCAAGCCGAAAAAGGCCGCTGCGTTTGTCGTTGCCGGTTTGGCGCAATCAGACGGGATGGTGTCCAGCGAGTTTGAGATCACGGTCAACGGCAGGAAATGCAAACCCGCATCGGACCTCGCCGATCTGTCTCTGTTCTCGGGCGTCGCCCGGGCGGTCCAACAACAGTGTCCGTCCGATTCCATCCGCGACGGCTACAACGAAATCCAGATCAAACAACTGCCTGGCGAATCACAACAAAAAGTTGTCTGGGTGGAATTGCGGATGGCACCGGAGTAAAAAGTCCGACAGCGGAGTGTGCCCGTCCCCGGGCACAGCAAGGAACGCATTTCAGGCAGGCTCGAAAAATCCACACCCGTAGTTTCTGCGTTGCTGCGCCCGAGGACGGGCGCACTCCGCCAGCTTCGTCCCCGCGCGTGAGGCGAGTTTTCAAACAGGCTATTAGGCCGCGAACTCTTGCTTGCGACTTGCTCTCAGTCGCCTTGCCGGTTAGTAGTTCTCTCAGATTCACACGCCTCGAAAAATCAGATGAATGCAAACCGCGACATGTTCGGAAATTACCAGTTGGAAATCTACCGCAAGGGACTGTCAGGATCGTTGCCTGAATTTCCATTTACCTACGCGGAACTCGAACGGCGTGCCCGTGAGAAACTGAATCCCGGAGCATTCGGCTACGTCGCCGGTGGCGCGGGATCGGAGGAAACGATGCGGGCCAACCTGGAAGCGTTCAATCGCTGGCGCATTTTGCCAAGGATGTTGAGGGATGTTGCTGTGCGCGATTTGAGCACAAAAGTGCTTGGCACGACGATGCCCGCTCCGGTAATGCTCGCCCCGGTCGGAGTGTTATCCATTGTCCATCCCGAGGCAGAAGCGGCAGTGGCGCGCGCGGCAGCGGGATTGGGGCTGCCGTTTATTCTAAGCACGGCCTCATCGCGCCCGATTGAAGAGGTCGCACAGGTCATGGGAGACTCACCGCGCTGGTTTCAACTTTACTGGCCGAAAGACCGCAAGTTCGCCGTCAGCCTGATGCAACGCGCCGAGAAAGCAGGCTATGGTGCGATCGTTGTCACGCTGGACACATGGCTGTTGGGTTGGCGACCTCGCGATTTGTCCCAAGCCTACCTGCCGTTCCTTCGCGGTGAGGGCTTGGCCAATTATCTTTCCGACCCGGTTTTCTGCGGTGCTTTGGCAAAGCCACCTCACGAAGACATGCCGGCTGCCATCGCGCACTGGGCAAAAATCTTTTCAGATCCCGGTGTAACTTGGGACGACCTCAAATTCCTCCGGGAGAACACGCGCCTGCCACTGGTGTTAAAAGGAATTCTTCATCCCGATGACGCCCGCCGCGCCACCGACCTCGGCATGGACGGAATCATCTGCTCAAACCACGGAGGTCGGCAGGTAGACGGTGCGGTTGCAGCCTTGAATGCTTTGCCGGATGTAGTGAAAGCCGCCGGTCAAACGCCTGTGCTGTTCGACAGTGGAATCCGCACGGGTGCGGACATTGTTAAAGCGCTGGCCTTGGGTGCGCGTGCAGTTCTACTGGGCCGCCCGTATGTGTATGGGCTTGCGCTCGGCGGCGAAGCCGGTGTCTCCGCAGTCCTGCGTGCTCTGCTGGCAGACCTGGACCTGACGATGGCGCTTTCAGGAAACTCACGACTTGAACAGTTATCCAGGGACACGCTCCAACTTAGCAAGTTTTGAAAGCTGCGTCTAAAGCGACGGCTTCAACACTTTCGTCGCGGTCACGTGCTTCAACAGTTCCTTGCGATTCATGAAATAGGTCGGCGTGGCTTTGCTTTTGCTGAAAAGCTTTTCCGCCTGGTCGTCCCAATGTCCGCTCTCCTTGTGGTCGCTGACACCGAGCGGCACAATGGTGTAGGACTCCGGCGGATCGGTCATGATGACGATCTGGGTTGAGGTCTGGCCGCCACGGCCAACCATTTCCTTGCCGGTTTTGTTGAAACTGATCGCGCGTGGCGTTGCCATACCGGCATCGCTTACCGAACCTCCACCTACCGGATACGTGTGCTCCCCGCTTTCACGACCGACTCGAAAATATTTTCCATAAGGCACGCGCAACGAACCAAAGTTCGACTTCAACCAGCCAGCCGCCTTGCCCAAAGCCAGGAAGACTTCCTTGTCGCCGAGATCTGAGGGCGGCTCCACGTTGCGGGTGATTTCTTCATCGAGCCCCTTTTTGAATGCGTAAAAGGCCAGCGCACCTTCGGAGTCCGCGTCGCTGCGGCGATTCCACCTTTGGATGAGGGCATAAACTTCGGCGACGTCCGCTGACTTATCCGACTCGGAGGCTTTGGCCCACGCGGACTTCATCCGCTGCTGCCATTTCTCGGCGTGATAAACTTGGGGGCTAAACGCGATGTCGGTTGCGCTCTGCACCGTGACGTCGTGCGCAGCGTCGAGCAGTTCGGTCATCATGTCGCCGCGTTGATGACGCGGTGCGGTGCGCGTGGCATTGTAGAGGTACGGGTATTTGGAATATTTCTCCGGGGTCATCGGGCTGTCCTTCATCATCGCGAACGGTGTGACGTTGCAATTATGCATGTAGGCTTGCGGCGGATTCTCGATCTGGACGAGGTCGGCAAACGGGTGAATGCCACGCCAGTCGTTGGTGGAAAAGCTGCCAGGAATGGGCCGGGTGGGATCCGTACCCGGTGCCCGAATGGGCACGCGACCATTGCGAACGTAGTAAATATCACCCTGCACCGTCGCCACCATGACGTTCTGCGCCATGAGTTGAAGATGAGCGAGTGCGGCCTTCATTTCGGTGAGATTCCGAGCTGTCATTGTTTCGTAGGTCTGATCCGTCAAGCCCACTTCCTCCAGATACGGGATCGCCATCGCATAGCCCTTCCCGTTTTTGTGTGCGATGATCGGACCGTGATGGCTGTATTCGATTTCCGATTCTTTCCAATCCACTTTATCGCCGTTCTTCACGCCGATCTTGGTTTTTCGGATGGTGAGATCACGCCATTGACCGTCGTGGCGGTATTGCCGGGGATTGGCAGGATTAAGTTCCTCCTCAAAGACGTCCGAAGTATCCGGCGCGCCCGTGGTCATGGCGATGGAACAGTAGCGACTATGGCCGAGGCTGGGTAACGGAGTGCCGAGGACTGAGACGCCCGACACATTGAAATCACCGGCATAAATTCGAATCTGGTAAAATCGAAATTCGTTGTACCAGCTCAAATGCGGATCCACGACCCCAATTGGCACCTTCATCTTGGTGCGGCTCGGGCCAAGCAATATCTCGTTCGAACCGTGATAGCCGACGTCATCGGGTTGAATCCCTGCGCGCAGCAGGTCGCCCCCCGCTTCACCCAGCGGCCAGCCCCAGATGATGAACCGGCCCAGCGCCACGACATCCCACGGATGAATTTCCTGCGCCCAAACCGGCACTTGTTCGGGATGTTCCTTCATGAAGTATTTGATGCCTGCCTGATAGGACTCGATAACGGCACGCACTTTGGCACTAAGCTGGCCGTATTTCTCGCGGCTGATTTCTTCGTGGCGAAAAATACGGGAGATCATATCGTTGCGGTAATTGCCCGAGCCGAAGACCTCGGACATCGTGCCGTTGGCGCGACGATAATTCTTCAACAATTCCTCAAGGCGATCCTCCGCCTGTGCATAGCCAACTGCAAATGCCGCCGTTTCAAGTGTCGGCGCGTAAACGTGTGGGATGCCGAACTCATCACGATAAAGCGTGGCTTCCTCCGCAGCTTTCGCGCCGGACAGAGCGGCATCCGAGAGGAACAACGAACAAATCAGGGTAAGGAGAACGCGCAGTTTATTTTTCATGGGTTGTAGGTTTGGTTCGGTGCGAGAAAGATTGCCGGGTTCATGAAATAAATCCAACACTTCTTCGCAACCATCGCGTGACATACCTAGGCCCTTATTAAAACCGACAAACAGCATCTTCCAGCTTTTCAAGCAAGCTCAAGCTGGCGTAACTTCTCAACGTTCCCGAAATCATGTCGAGGGTCATTATCAAAATCTGCGGTCGTCATCTGATCGAGTGCGAAGCGAAATCTGTCGTCGCTCAAATCAGAGGTCGTGGTGCGCCTGCCCATTCCTTCCGCACAGGAATTGGCAACCTGTCACGTTTGATTTTGCTTGTTGCTGCTCTGTCCTCAGTGACCTTCAGCCTGATTGCCGGGACACCTCGGGTAGATTTCAATCGCGACATTCGTCCGATCATGGCCGACACCTGTTTTCGCTGCCACGGCTTCGATGAGAAAGCGCGCAAAGCAAAATTGCGGCTCGATATCCGCGAAGAAGCGGTGAAGCCGACGAAGTCGGGCGACGTTCCAATCGTTCCTGGCAAGCCGGACCAGAGTGAAGTCATCCGGCGGTTGTTCACGGAGGACGCAGATGATCGGATGCCGCCGGAGTCCATCCACAAACCACTCACGAAAGAACAGAAGGAAATGTTCCGTCGTTGGATTGCTGAAGGTGCGGAGTATCGCGACCACTGGGCATTTATTCCGCCACATCCGATTGAGCCACCGAAAGTGAAACGCTCCGGCTGGCCGAGGAACGAGGTGGATCATTTCATTCTTGCGCAGCTCGAAACCAAGAAACTCAAACCATCGCGTGAGGCGGACGCGACCACGCTAATCCGTCGCGTTTCCCTCGACCTGACCGGCATTCCTCCAACGCCCGCCGAAGTGCAGGCTTTCGTTGCCGATGACTTACCACAGGCCTATGAGAAACTCGTGGACCGCCTGCTCGCCTCGCCGCGTTATGGCGAACGCATGGCGCAGGATTGGCTGGATGCCGCGCGCTTCGCGGACAGCAACGGCTACCAGGTGGATCGTGATCGTGAGATGTGGGCCTGGCGCGAGTGGGTCATCAAGGCATTCAGTCGCAACATGCCTTTCGACGAGTTCACGGTCCAACAACTCGCCGGTGATCTGCTGCCGCATCCGACGCTAGATCAACGGATCGCCACCGGTTTTCACCGCAACCACATGATCAACGAGGAGGGAGGTATTATCCCGGAGGAATTTCTCGCGGAGTATTGCGCTGACCGTGTCGAGACTACGAGCACCGTGTTCCTTGGACTCACGATGAGCTGTGCGCGGTGTCACGATCACAAATACGATCCACTGACCCAGAAGGATTATTACAGCATGTTTGCCTTCTTCCACAACGTGACCGAAAAAGGTGTTGGCGATTACGGTCAACCCATTCGACGCAACACCCCGCCCTACCAGAAACTGCCCACTCCGGAAGCTGAAGCCGCACTCGCTGGATTGAACCGTGAACTGGCGGTCACAAATGAGCGTCTCACAAACCTGATGACAACATTTCGCGCCACGGACGTAGCTGAATGGGAAAGCCGCGCGCGAAGCGCGGTGCCGGTTTGGACGGACGCTGAACCGTTGAATGCCACTGCTGGCACGAACACTTTGATGATCGGCCAATCCGGCGGCTGGGTGCGTTCGCCAGCACTTAAGCCCGATGCGCGAAAAACGATCATTACCGCACGCGTCAATGCTTCGCAGCTCTCAGCCATTCAACTGGACCTGGCTGCGCCACCCGGGAGCGGCACAAACGATTCTGAGAAACTTTCAATTCGAACCGTGCGATTGATGCGTGCTGAAACTTCGGAATTGGAAAAGAAATCGCTTTCGCTTCGTCCTACCACTTTGGCCGGCACTGCACCAGCCACGGAACTCGCCAAAGTTCTGGACGACAAGGAAAGTTCAACATGGTCGATCACGCTAAAGGAAGGTCAAACCACGACGGGAGTCTTTGAGTTGTCTGATATCGTGCAAGGCAGCAACGGTGTGCTGGTCAAATTGGAAGTGGAGTTTTCGGGCGAGCGACGCATCCCCGCATGGCAATTGAGGCTGCGGACCACCGATATTCCGTCCGAGCTGTTGTTGCCGCCAGAGATTCTGACCATTGTCACCAAGCCGGCAGCAGAACGGAAGACCGACGAGAACAAATTGGTGGATGACTTCCGGCTGGCCCATCACCCCGAGCATTCCGCGCTGACGCAGCGGGTCACCGAGTTGAAGAAACAGATTGAGGAGGCGGATCTGGCAATCCCGATTACGCTCGTGATGGAGGAACTGGCCGAGCCGCGACCAACGTTCGTGCTGACGCGCGGCGCGTATGATAAGCCGGGCGAGCGGGTGACCGCCGCAACGCCGTCGCACCTGCCAGCCTTTCTTTCAGGACAGCCGACCAATCGGCTCGGTTTGGCCCGTTGGTTGGTGTCTCCAAGCAATCCGCTCACCGCTCGCGTCACGGTGAATCGTTTGTGGCAATCTATTTTCGGCACTGGCCTGGTCAAGACTGCTGAAGACTTCGGCACGCGCGGTGAATTACCGAGTCATCCTGAATTGCTCGACTGGCTGGCCAACGAATTTGTCCGCACGGGCTGGGACGTGAAGCGCATGGTAAAGTTGCTGGTGATGAGTGCGACCTACCGGCAGGACTCGCGCATGACGCTTGGGTTGCAGTCACTGGATCCCGACAATCGCCTGCTGGCCCGTGGTCCACGCTACCGGCTTTCCGCTGAAATGATCCGAGACCAAGCATTGGCTGCGAGTGGTTTGTTGGTAGAGAAACTCGGCGGACCTTCTGTGAAACCGTATCACCCACCAGGGCTCTACGAGCAGGTCGTCTCGGGCTCCTCCGCCAATACCTATGTTCAAGACAAAGGCGAGAGTCTTTATCGCCGCAGTCTCTACACCTATTGGAAACGTTCCGTCCCGAATCCCGCCATGCTGATCTTCGACGCGCCTTTTCGCGAAGCCTGCACTGTCCGACGTTCCCGCACCACCACGCCATTGCAGGCGCTCAATCTCCTCAACGACCCAACCTACGTTGAAGCGTCCCGCTTTCTGGCTCAACGCATGTTGCGCGAGGGTGGAAGCAAACCAGAGTCGCGAATCCGGCTTGGATTCCAACTGGCAACTGGACGCGCGCCACGGGCAGAGGAACTTCGGGTGCTCGTCAAGAGTTGTCAGCGGATGGAAGCCAGCTTCCGCAACGATCATTCCAGCGCGGAAAGTTTGCTCACCGTTGGCGAAACGAAGGCGGACGCTGCGATTGATCCTGTCGAACTCGCGGCTTACACCACTGTTGCCAGCACGTTGTTGAACCTCGACGAAACCATCACCAAGGAATGAAAAACTTCAGAAACTTGCCGAGCCGGTGCTTGGCGCTCCGATCAGTCTCACGTGCCAGATTGACGATGGACAGAGGCAGCCCCGAGCTGCACGAGTCACCGAAGTCCGAAATCAAGCTGGACAACTCCTTTGGCTCTGCTTGGCTTTATTGAATGAGAATTCCCGCGTTCAAACAATCAGATCGTTTTCTTGGCGAATTCGATCTCTGTTGTCTTGTTGCAACAATAAAGAACTCAAAGTTGCCAGGCGTGGCGTCCCGGCATATCGCCGAATATAAGGAAGACCCGCCTTGCAATATCTATCTACGCGGCAAAGACCCGAAGAAGATTTCCGCATGGCAGAGGGAAATGTTGGAACAGTTGTTCGAGAAGGAAGGTTTCACGACCGCTATGGCAGAAGGAATGAAAAAGTATCAAACCAATTGCGGGCGAGATTTCTACTCCCAGTTTAACGAGGAAGATCGTCATCACATCAAGGAACACGGCATCCTGCCGTTTCTGACGATTGAGCATATTGTGATTGATGACATAGGGCGGAAGGTGCTTATCAGTGCCGACAAGAATGACGGCGACCTGCATGAGCACGGCATTACCATCTGTTTGCGCAATGGCCGCTGGGGTTTTGAAGACGGGGATTATTTCAGCCGTTACTCATCCGCTTTTGAAAAGAATCGGATTTTCGATGAGGAAGTGTTGGCGGCAAATCGCTTGATTGAGTGGCAGAAGAGGTGGGACGTCGTGTTTCCATTTGCCGCACCAGAGACGCATGTAGAAGCAAACGGGGCATTACTCTACGGCGTTTGGCATATCGATCTACGAGCAACGACAAAACTGCTAAAGCAGATGGGTGCGCCAAATGACGAAATCAGGAATGTTCCCACGGTTATCGCGCAGAAGGTTGGCCTCTATTTCTCACGAACGAAGAGTGAATTCTTGAGGTCTGGTTACACCACATCTGAGTCAATTGTCGTCGGGTATAAGCGCAAAGGTAATTGGGTTACAATGCGAACGATGGGGGAAAAGGATGGGCCTATATCAACCAGTATTTATTGGTGCAACGGCAAGCTGCTCGTGGAAAAAGGACACAAGAATGTTTTTTCGCGCGTGAAAGGTTCTTGTAGGAAGGGAATACATCTCCGAGAACTCCGAAAACGAAGATGAATTCCCAACCTCACGATCCGATGCAGATGACGCGGCGGCATTTTCTCGGTCGCGCGGCGACGGGCATCGGTGCGGCGGCTCTGGCATCCCTGTTGAATCCGCGTTTGTCTGGCGCAATCGGAGCAGACAAGCCGGTTCTGCCCCACTTTGCGCCCCGAGCCAAACGCATCATCTGGCTCACGCAAGCTGGCGCTCCCTCGCAACTCGACCTGTTCGATTACAAGCCGCATCTGCGCGATCGCTTCAAGGACGAACTGCCGGATTCGGTGCGCGGTGGACAGCGGCTCACGGGCATGACGTCCGGCCAGAAGAATTTTCCGGTTGCGCCGTCGCTTTTTGAGTTCAAGCAACACGGCCAGGCGGGCGTATGGCTGAGTGAATTGCTGCCGCACACAGCCAAGGTTGTGGATGAGCTTTGCATCATTCGTTCGCTGAGCACCGAGGCGATCAACCATGACCCCGCGATGACTTTCCTCCAAACCGGCAGCCAGCAGGCGGGCCGTCCGTCGTTGGGATCGTGGTTGTCGTATGGCCTCGGCACGGAGAACCAAAATCTCCCGGCGTTTGTCGTGATGATCTCGCGGCCCAGCGGACCGACTAACGCGCAACCGTTGCATGAGCGGATGTGGAGCGCAGGCTTTTTGCCATCCGTACACCAGGGAGTGCGATTCAGTCCCGGCAAGGACCCGGTGCTGTTTCTCTCCAATCCACCCGGCATCACGAATGAGCGGCGTCGCGCCATGTTGGACGATGTGGCGAAGTTGAACGCGATGAAGTTCAAGGATTATCAGGATCCGGAAATTCAGACGCGCATCGCGCAGTACGAACTCGCCTATCGCATGCAGGCATCTGTGCCGGAGCTGACCGATCTCACCAAAGAACCAAAAGCTACCTTCGAGCTTTACGGTCCGGAATCCAGCAAGCCCGGCACCTACGCCGCCAATTGCATTCTCGCGCGTCGGCTCGCCGAGCGCGGCGTGCGTTTTATCCAGCTTTATCACCGCGGTTGGGATCAACACGACAAACTGCCGGAAGGCATCAAGAGCCAGTGCTACGACACCGATCAACCCACCGCTGGGTTGATCCAGGAACTGCGGCAACGCGGCCTGCTGGACGACACGCTCGTGATCTGGGGCGGCGAATTTGGACGTACCGTTTTCAGCCAGGGCGAACTCACCAAGACAAACTACGGGCGTGATCATCACCCGCGCTGTTACACGATCTGGATGGCCGGCGGCGGCATCAAACCCGGAATGGTTCTCGGCGAGACCGATGATTACTCCTACAACGTCGTACGCGACCCGGTTCACATCCACGATCTGAACGCCACAATCCTGCACTGCCTCGGCATCGAACACGAGCGACTCACCTATCGTCACCAAGGACGCGACTACCGCCTCACCGATGTTCACGGTAATGTCGTCAAGGCTGTGCTGGCGTAATGCGATGCGAGCAGCTCCGATTGGCGTCTCCAACGAACAATCATTTCGCGGGTGTGGACATCAACATCCCAAGTTCGATTTGAGTTAGAGCCCTCGGCCAGATCGCCGCCTCTTCCATTTCGCCGGTGAAGAATCGTTTTGGCTCGCCGTCATGAGTTTCTGCGCCGATGAGTATGAGTTCATTGTTCGAAGTCAGTTCGCCAGACCAAGGCTTCTCATCCATGACGCGGCCGTTGCAAAGCAGCGCGATGGCTTTTCCATCGTAACGACCTACGAGATCAAGCCAGCCCGTGGCTTCCACCTTCGACACCGGAAAGCTCACCGCTACGAAGCCTTTGTCAGTGTGAACCTCAAAGCCGATGTCCGGCCCGGGCGTTTCCTTCAGGTCCGTGCTGAACATGCAAAAGTTGACGACGTCGTGGTTACCGCGCTTTGCGATCAAGGCTGAGTTCCACGAACCATCCGGCATCCGTGCGCGAAGATAAACGGTGAGCGCACTGCCAGGAATCCTCCAGAGCTTTGGCTGGTTCAAATCCTTCTGAAGATCGAAATAAGCAGCTTCAAGTCTGGCAACCTTCGCGCCGGTGTGTGCCCCCTGCCCTTCGGCGGGCAGACCGGGCGTAATCTTGCCAATGGCCTTAAGCGGAGGCTGGTGGGCGTTGAGACGTTCGCCGAGTTGCCAGGATAGCGCGGCGTCGGCAAGCAACATCTCCCGGGCGTCGGGCTTGCGGTCAGGAACAAGTCGCTTGAGCTGGATGTTCTTGAATTGCGCCTTCATCGGCGGGCCTGTGTGAAGCTGCATCGCGAGAAGACCCAGCGGCTCGAAGCTGTCATCGTCATTGTCTGTAACTTCAGCGATGAGCTTGCCGTTGACCCGCAGCGAGAGCCTTCGTCCCTGAGCGATGAGATGATACTCGTGCCACTCGTCCAACCGAAAATCATCGGCACCCGGTTCGAGCGTCATCTTCTCGGTGTGTTTGTTGCCCTCGATGTCGAAAACTGTTCGCTCGCCTTGCAACGCAAGATCGTGACGTCCGAATTCATCGTAAAGCCTGGCTTTCCATGGCTGTTTGTAGTTGTTGTCCACCTGATAACCCGCGACGTCACCGTTGGGAAGGCGGCGGCTGCGGAACTGGAAGCCGCCATTCACCGACGGCGAATTCGTGCTGCGCAGGCGAAAAGTTAGTTTTAATTCAAAGTCATCAAGCGGCCCGCCCTGCCAGACGAGGTATTGATTTAACTTGGGAGAGTGCTCCTTGGAAATGTTGCCTGTGATCGCACCATCTTCTATTGACCAAAATGACATGTCCTGTCCAAGCCAGCCAGCAAGTGTGTGACCATCGAAGATGGGTTTGAAATCTTCATCTGCAGGAACAGCCGCATTTGCGATGAGGAATGCGCAAGCAGCAGATGCGAGAACGAACGATCTGAGTTGGGTGAGGTATTTCATAATCCTGTTTCAGTTGAGTTTTCGTCCGCCAATCGAGGCGTTAAAGAAAAAGGGGATCAAGAGTTTGTCTTGATCCCCTTGGTTAAGGTTCATCGTCTGAACTGCTCGATAACATAACGCAGCCCAGCATCAGCGGGAGGGCTTAAATCGCCCAACCCTTGCGATAGTTGCGTTTGACGAACTGTGCCGATTCGGGTGCGTTCAAGGCGCGCATGTTCGGTCCGTCCCACTCAAGCTTCTTGCCGGTGCGCAGTGCGACGCAACCAAGCAGGATGATTTCCGTGAGATACGCGGCGATGTCAAAGTTCGAGTACGGCTTGGGACCACCTTTGCAACCAGCGATCCATTCCAAGTGATGACGTTTGTCCGTGTCGCCCGTGAATGCATTACGCGGGATGGTCTGGGGAACAGCTTTGACGGCATCGCTGTTTTTACTCGGGACAAATTCCTTGTCGCTCTTGAGCTTGATAAAGAAGTTTGCGCCGTAATCGTCAGGCGAAAAGATTTTGCCGTTGTCGCCAACGAGAATGCAACCGCTGCCGGGCACTGATCCCATCATGGCTTCCACTTCCGCGGTAACTTCGCCGGGCGGCTTGTTGTTGCCGTCGTGGCGGAACGGATCGCCGGGCTTGGGATTGCCGCCGTCATACCACCAGAACGTAACCGGCACCAGATTCTCACGCGCCGGAAATTGGAAACGGATTTTTGATTTGAGCGGGTAGGTTTCGTTGTTGATCCCGGAAGAAGTCGCCTCGATTTCTGTAGGATAACCCAGCTTGAGAGCGCGAAACGGCATGTTGGCGGTGTGACAGGCCATGTCGCCGAGAGCACCGGTCCCGAAATCCTGCCAACCGCGCCAGTTAAAGGTGTGATAGACACCTGCCTTGAAAGGACGGAATTGCGCCGGTCCGAGCCAGCCGTCCCAATTCAAAGTTGCCGGCACTGGATCTGATCCCGCCGGACGATCCTGTCCCTGCGGCCAGACCGGACGATTGCTCCAGACATGAACTTCGCGAACCGGGCCGATCACACCAGCCTGAACGACCTCGACAGCGCGACGCAATCCATCTTCCGCGCTGCCTTGATTTCCCATTTGCGTGACAACCCCGTGTTCCTTGGCGAGCTTGCGCAGCAGGCGGGCTTCGTAAACGGTTTGCACCAAAGGTTTCTGGCAATAGACATGTTTGCCCATCCGTATCGCCGTCGCAGCCACCATCGCGTGCATGTGATCGGGCGTGGCAACGATGACAGCATCAAGCGTCTTCTCCTTCTTGAGCATTTCACGCCAGTCCTGGTAAATACGAGCGTTCGGATATTTCTCCTTCCGTTTCGCAAGCGTGGCGGTATCAATGTCGCAAAGCGCAACGATGTTCTCGTCAGAGCAATGATCGGTATCGCTCGACCCCTTACCGCCGGCGCCAACAACACCTATGTTCAGCTTGTCACCTGCCGAAAGTTGACGGGGACCTGCCGTGGCGCAACCGGTCAATGCCGCAGCGCCGGCAAAGGCGGTGGTGTAAAGAAATTGACGGCGAGTGAAGCCTGATTGGGATTCGATGGGGCGATTTTTAGATTTCATGGCGGCGTTTTACGCTTGTCCGCCCCTGCACACAAGTTTTTTTTGGGAGCGACACGCTTTAATGACCTTGTATTTCCGTCGGTCATGGACAACAGAAGGGAATCAAGTGGAGAAAATCACCCGGCAACCACGATGAGCATTCGAGGAAGAAGTAAGAAAAAACTGGTCGGGGCGGGGAGATTTGAACTCCCGACCTCTTGCACCCCAAGCAAGCGCGCTAGCCGGACTACGCTACGCCCCGACCGAAATTTAGAACCAAGCCCGCGAAGATACTACCGACCAAATTTCGGGATTCAATAACGAAGTCAAGTTTGGTGACGCTTCTTTGCAATCGTGTGCGTGGCATGTCCGTAAAACGCCTCGGCGCACTCCATCAACGTCTCGGACAACGTCGGATGCGGATGTACCGTGAGCGCGATGTCTTCTGCTGTCGCACCCATCTCGATGGCCAGCGTCGCTTCGGCGATCAGTTCGCCTGCGCCTGCGCCACAGATGCCGACGCCCAATACTCGTTCGCTCTCGGGATCAATGATCATCTTCGTCACTCCGTCGGTACGGTCAAACGACAAGGCACGACCAGAAGCCGCCCATGGAAACTTCACGACTTCATGTGCGATTCCCTTAGCCTTGGCCTCAGCTTCGGTCAATCCGCACCAGGCCAGTTCCGGATCAGTGAACACCACGGCAGGAATCA
Source organism: Verrucomicrobiota bacterium (assembly GCA_013140495.1). Taxonomy (GTDB): domain Bacteria; phylum Verrucomicrobiota; class Verrucomicrobiia; order Limisphaerales; family JADLHS01; genus JADLHS01. Next base: position 41,494 of record JABFSR010000174.1, on the reverse strand, counting down.
CTACGTTCTCCGAACTGCTGGTTTGACCGGCAATTGTTTCCACCGCGATGCGACCTTCCTTGTGCGCCTTGTGCGCCAGCATGATGCCGCCCGCGATGTCGCCGATGGCGTAAATGTGCGGGTCACTGGTCTGTTGCTGCGCGTTGATTTTGATGAAACCTTTTTCGTCGAGCGTAACCTTGGTGTTTTCCAGCCCAAGATCGTTGCTGTTGGCTGCGCGACCCACGGAAACCAAAACCCGGTCGTAAAGTTCTTCAACCTTCTTGCCTTCAAACTCAATCTCCACTTTGATCTGCTTCCCAGCGGAGGACATTTTCAAGACCTTTGCCTTGAGCCGGATTTCCTTGAACGCCTTCTTCGCTGCCATCACCACAGGACGCGCGAGATCGGGATCAGCACCCGCAAGAATGTTGTCGAGTGCTTCAACCACCGTGATTTTGCTGCCAAGCGCGGCATACACGGTTCCCATTTCCATGCCGATATAGCCACCGCCGACGATGAGCAAGTTCTCCGGCACATCCTCAATGTCCAGAGCCTCGGAGGATGTCATAACACGAGGATTGCCAAGATCGAATGCCTTGGGCATCGCGGGCAATGAGCCGACTGCGACGATGGCCGTATCATAATTGACGAACTGCTGCCCCTGTTCATTTTCCACGCGTAAAGTCTGCGAGCCTTCGAAGTAGGCCTTGCCCTGAATCACCGTGACGTTGCGCATCTTCGCAAGTTGCGCGATGCCGCCGCCGAGCTTGGTGAGTATGCCCTCCTTCCACGCGCGCATCTTGGCAAGATCAACCGTCGGCGCTGCAAATGTGACACCTCGATGTTCGGATTCCTTCGCAGCCGTGATCTGGTGCGTTGCGTGGAGCAAGGCCTTTGAAGGAATGCAACCACGGTTCAAGCACACGCCGCCAAGGCGTTTGTCGCGCTCGATGAGAATGACTTTCTTCCCAAGGTCCGCCGCGTAAAACGCCGCTGCGTATCCCCCGGGTCCAGCGCCAACAACTACGATTTCAGTTTTGATAGGTTCCATGGAAATAATGGAGTGATGGAGTATTGGAGTTATGTCTTGCGTTTGGATGGTGTAGCACCGTAGGTGGCGTTGCTTTCCTTGAGGATGAGATGATCTATCCAGTCGCCCTGCATTTCTTTGCGCTCAAGACTTTCGACGAGTTTTAGGAGTCCGTTCTCAAGTTTGTAAGCGAGATCATTCAACGGTTTGAAATGTTCTTCGGAAATCTGTTCTGCTTTCCGGCACGCAATCAGTCCGGAGACGCTTTCTCCGAGTGAGCCAAGCGCGTAATTGAGAGATTGCAGATACTCCCGAATTCCACGGCGACAATAGCCCTTCGCTATGTTGCGATGCACGGAATCGGCGGACGCAATGCCTTGCGAAGCGACGCGTTTGAGTTCGTACGGAAATTGGCGGAATACCCGACAACAGCCGACGTAGAAATCAACCGCATCCTGCCAAACGCGCAGTTGCTGATAGCCACGATTCTTGTTGCGATAGCTTACTTCCATATTCCATCACTCCAAAACTCCGTCACTCCGTCAAAGTTTCACGGCGTCCTCGCTGAAGTCCTGCAACGCCGCGAGCAAGTCCACCGTGAACCGCGCCGCCGCACCACCATCAATCACTCGATGGTCATACGACAACGCGATGGGCGTCATCATGCGAACCTCGACTTTGCCGTCGCGAACTACGGGCGTCATTGCGCCGCGACCGAGGCCGAGGATGGCGACTTCCGGCTTGTTGACGATAGGCGTGAAGTGCGCGCCGCCGATGGCGCCCTGGTTCGAGATCGTGAACGTGCCGCCCTTGAGATCGTCGCCACTGACCTTGCGGTCGCGGGCTTTTTGCGCGAGCACTTCGAGTTCTTTGGCGAGATCAAGCACGCTCTTCTTGTCCACATCGCGGATGACAGGAACGATCAAGCCCGCGTCCGTGTCCACTGCAATGCCGAGGTGGATGTAATCCTTGAGAACAATCTCGTTCGCCACTTCATCGAGGCTGGAGTTGAAGATCGGATGCTTCTTCAACGTCGCGGCCACGGCCTTCAAGACCAGCGGCGTGAGCGTGAGTTTGCTGCCCTTGGCTTCGTAGGCGGCGGCGTATTTCTTGCGCAGCTCATTGAGCTTGGTGAAATCCGCGTCATCAAACTGCGTGACGTGCGGAATGGCATTCCAGTTTTCCAACATGCGCCGGGCGATGACCTGTCGCAGTGGCGTGATGGATTTTTTGGTGATCGGACCCCACTTTGAAAAATCAATCTGCTCAACCACCGCTTTTGCCGGAGCGCTTGAAACTCCTGCCGGAACAGCCTTGGCTTTCGCAGCGGAAGCCTGCAACCGCGCTATGTAATTCCTCACATCGCCGATCTCAATGCGACCACCTGCACCACTGCCACGTATCTTGCCAAGGTTGATGCCCAGCTCGCGCGCCCAACGCCGCAGCGAAGGCGATGCAACAGGCACACCAGCAGTTTGGGAAGAATCCTCTTCCACAACCTCCGCGCTCTCCTCGATCTCGTCTTCAGGTTCGGGAGCAGAGCGTTTCACAGCGGCGGGTTTTGCCGCAACAGCAGACGGCACTGTCGCCGCACCGCCACCGGACAACGTTACGAGATTTTGGCCCACGCTGATCTTGTCGCCTGCTTTGACGTGGACCTTGACCACGACGCCGCCCGCCGTGGACGGAATGGCCGCCACAGCTTTTTCGTTCTCAATCTCGATGATGGTCTGGTCCTTTGTGACCGTGTCGCCTTCATTCACGAACACGCCCACCACAACGCCAGAATCTGCGCCCTCGCCGAGTTTTGGTAATTTCAAATCCATAAATCGAAGGCAGAAAGTGTGGAGTAACCGCATCTGGATTCCTAGAAGATTCCGTGAGCGATCAAGTTGTCGCAAGTTCCGTGAAATCAGGTTTGCACCTCAAAGCTCCCCTGAGCAGGCGCACCCAAGGAAGCCTCCCCACTGCTAAACACAATCTCTCATTGCACACCCACGCGATAGAAGTAAGGCCCGCCATTGGTCGCGCTTGTGTCTGTGAAAGTCTTCAGACCGGCAACTCCCACAATGTTCGTGGCGATGGTTTGAAATGGCGAAGCGATGCCCAGATTGGTCGCGCGCTCCAACCAATAGTTGCGTGTGGAAACACTTTGCCACGTCACCGTCTTGCCGCTCAGACTGTTCGTGGCGTTTAGCATTCTCAAAACCGACAGATCATTGGTTGGAGTCGTGTCTGCATGAGATTCATGCCAGTTGCTGGCGCCGTCGCCGTCGGGGTCTGTGAAGTCCGCAGTGCCATCCGTAGGCACTCCGTATTTTTGTGCCCAGGCATAGGAAAGCAATGAAGATGGTGATGTGAACTCATACGCACCAATGTCTACCGTGCCTCCCGCGATGCGAGGATTGCCATCCAAGTCAATATCACTCGAAACATTCCCATTGAATCCGCTGTTGATGCAAGGTGAGTTGGATGTCAAATGAAGATTGTCGGCGGCGAAATTCACGAAGATCGGTGTGTTCATAACACTGCCCACGCCGACGTCAGGTTGAGGTGCAGTGCATCCATAATTGATCGGATAACCTTCAAAATTGTAGAAGTAATTTGACCCAATCGGTGCATAATTGAAGTAAACGATGCTGTTGTTGGCACTGCAATCCATCATGCCGCCTCCCTGAGAGCCAGCCGCGTTGCCCGTAAGAGTACAATTGTTGAGTGTGCATGAATACGCTCCTCCGCCATAGTTGGTGGAGGAGTTGGAAATGAAGACGCAGTTATTTATTGATTCCGACGTGACGCTTCCGCTGTAAGCCGCCCCACCACCATCGTAACCGGCGGAATTCCTAGCAAAGATGCAGTTGTACAAGTTGCCATACATTGTTCCGCCCCCCGAGAAGCCAGCAAAATTGTTGCTTAATATGCAATTGTTCAGCGTGCTCTGTAATGCGCCACCAGCATCCTCAGCAGCCGAGTTGCCTGTCAGAACGCAATTGGTTAGTGTGCTGCTCATAGCCCCACCAGCATCCAGAGCTGACGAGTTGCCGACAATCATGCAGTTGATCAAGGTGCTAGAGTGTGCTCCACCACCGAAAGCGGTAAAGGCATCCTTGACACTGTTCTTGGAAAGAACGCAACCGTACAGGATGCCTCGGTAAACACCGCCACCCCGCTGGTTCGCAGAGTTAGCGACCACGACACAATTTGAAATCAGAACCTCCAGTGGCTCGCACCAGATCCCGCCGCCGCTCGATTCTCTAGGGCTCGACGAGCCTTCGAAAACACTGCGCGTAGCTCCATTCGTCAAGGTAAAGCCGGAAATGCTCGCGCCATTCGTGAGGTAGGCGCACCGGATTGATCCGTTGCCGATTGTCGTGCCGGGTACCTGGCGACCGTGAATCAGCGTAAATTGCGGGCCATTGACGCTCTGTACCGTTACTGGTTTGTCGACTGAGACACGATTGGTCATTGTGCCGAACACGGCCCTGCCACCAGTTTTGTAAATCCCGTTCGTCACCAGAACGAGATCACCCGTTACAGCGACATCAATCGCATCCTGAATGTTCGTCGCAGCAGTTGACCAATTGGTATAAGGCGGCGTGGGGCTTGGGCTGTTCAAATCCACGTAGCGCGTCGTCGCGGCAAAGGCATTCAGAGAGAACAAGGCAAGCAACACAGTAATGAGTTTAGGAATGAGTGCTTTCATGTCCGGAGGTCTTGTGAATCTGCCCTTTTGTAGCACCTGCTCTGTAGTTGTTCAAGTACCAATTCACCAGCAGCTTGAAATTAAACTGCCAAACCAAAACTCAATCGCACTTCACGACGAATGGCCTTGGCGTCCTTGAGGCATTGCCGCGCCTCCGCCAGTGTCGCGGATTGCCCCGGATAACGAAAATCCACAGCGTAATCGGACATCGTATCCACCACTTTTGTGAACGACGCCCAAAGTGGTTCGACTGGCAGACAGAGGTTCAGGAGTTTGAGAAGGTCATGCGTCCGGGGAAACGAAACACCCGCCTCCACCAGCCGGGCCTTCAGATATTTCTCCACGCATTGCTGGCAGTGGAAACAGGCGGCTTCGGACACGATGTCTTTGCGGCGACGAAGAAGCTGGCTCGCAACTTTGAAGTCGTCCTCGGCCTTCTTCACCCACTCACGCGTGTCCGGCCTCATAAAGCACCTCGCCCTTCTCGATGATTTCCTTCATGAAACAATCCCGCCAACGGAGCCGCTTGCCGACTTCTGCGGGAGTCCGCACAAGCAAATCCATCGGAAAATCCCGTGGCACAGCATGGCGAATTCGCACCGACATCCGCTCCCCGCGATAGCGGGTACGATCCATGATGACCAGCAGGTCCACATCCGAATCGGCCGTCGGCTTGCCGTAGGCATACGAGCCGAACAGGACAATCTTGTGCGGATGGAATTGCCGCACAACTTCGGCAGCATACTTTTTGATTTGCCTGCGTCGAATCACGCCTCACTCATCGCCAAAACACCGCGCCAAAGCAAGCTGGGAAATTACTCAACCCAACTCTGCCATCAAACGCTGCTCCGCTTCCTCGTTGCTCAAGCCGTGGCGATGGCGCATTACGCTTACTCCGACCACCGGCGGATACGCTTGATCCGCCTTCATGCGCGGCTCGACGTATTCAAACACCTCGAAGAGCAACCGGTTCGCAGCCACGTAATCCAGGCCGGTGAGTTTTTGGATGTAGCGCGTCGCGCGGTCAATCAGCTTCAGATTGCTAGGCACAACCCAGATCATGTAGTTCCCCATCACACGACCCAGCCGGACCATCGTGCAGGTTGAAAGTGTGTTGAGCAGCATCTTGAGTCCGACGCGCATCACGCCGTTCAGTAGCAAATCCGTTTGCGGCACCGGTACGAGCACGGTGATGCAATCGGGATTCCACTGCGCGGCGAACTGGCCGATCTCGCGGCAACTCTCCGTGCTGCCGACGTAGATCAATCCCGTCTTCGCGCCGGCTTTGACTGCCGATTCCAGTTGTGTGCGCTGAAATCCATCCACCGCAAGCAAGGAATTCTTTTCCGATTCAACAACGAGCGCCACTGCGCTATCGCCCGCCGCAAGTGGACGATTCCTGACGCCATCCAGTCCGATGCGAAAGCGCATCAACTCCGCGTAACTGATCTTGCCGATGATCTCCACGGTGCGTGCATATTTGTCATCCGGGACGAGACCGCGCACGTCGTCCGCGCGCCACTGGACACACTGCGGCTTGCGTTTACAAACGCGTTCCCACGCCTGGTCGGAGTTTGCGTAGGGCACATAAAGAAAGGCCCACGACTCGGTAGCCGTGGTGTCATCGAACTTGCGAAATGGTGGCGTGCAGTACGTCGGCGAGCGCTCGGTGGTGTCCGTGAGCATGTCAATGCCCACACGGTCTGCGAAATAATTATTCTTCCGCCCGGCGCGATAGGCGGATTCCTCCATGGCAACAAGCTTGGCAAGTTGCGTTAGCACGGCGGGCGATTTCAACGTGGCATGAAGTGCCGTCAACTGAGTGAGAAAGTCGTCTGCACCCGATGGTTTGTTTGGACTGCGGTGGCAGAACGCAGCGGCGACACCGCTCTGGAAATCACCTGCCGCGCCCGAAAGCGGCGTGGTGCTTCGCTTCCCGCCGCAGTCCAAAACCAAATCCCGAATGACAATTTCCATCACCGTCACCATCACCGCGAGTTCGATGCTCGTCGCCTGCATGCGAGTCGAGCCGGTAATCCCCATCGGGCCGGTGGTAAGATTGATCTTCTCGATGCGCGCGTCTTGAATCACTTCACGACTCCGCTGCACGTGCTGGCACAACACGTCATCGGGGTTGTTATAGACGAAATAAACCTTCGCGCCGACCTCAACGCCCTTCCATGCAGTGCCGATGACGAAAGAAGTTTCGCCGCCTTCCGTGATCGCGAACACCACGTCCTTGCTGCACACGCCAAGATCGCCAATCTGCTTCTTGCCGAACGCCGTGAAATCCTCAAAGCCTTCCACCGCTTTGATCAAAGCGAAGTCGCCGCCAGCCATGACGGGAAAGGCGCGGTTTTCCCAATCCTTCGCCGCGGCCAAGTCGCTGCGTTGCCAATAATCGCGCCAGATGGACGCAAGTTGAATGCTCAAACGTCCGGTTGATCCGCAGCCAGTGAAGTAAAGATTCCCGCCGCCTTTGAGCGCGGCGAGCACGGTGTCTGCGATCTTCCGAACGCGGCCGGACTCGGCAAACTCGCGATACTTCCGGACCACGTCATCGTCCACGTCGAATAATAGCTTCAAGCCAGCGGCGATATCCTTGCGCGCAACCTCGCTGAGATTCGCAGTCACCGGATGCGAGGATTCCGTGGTGAGCGCGCCGAGTTTGAACTGGTCGGCGATCTTGAGAAAGTCAGCGGAACGTTGATCGGAGGTTTGACTCATAGTAGCGGGAGAAATTGATACTGTGATTGGATAACCGCGTCGAGCGTGTTCGACGTTGGAGTTCAAGCTTCAGCTTGGCCTGATACACAACGAACTCAGAACAAGCCAAAGCTTGAACTCCGACATCAAGGCAGCGGCTCGCCGCGCGCGGCGATGAACAGCCGATACCATTCTTCGCGGCTTAGTTCAAACTCCGCCGCTTTCGCCGCTTCACGGATTCGCTCTGGATTCGTCGTCCCGATGATGGGAACGATCTTGCCCGGATGCTTCAGCAGCCATGCGAGGGCTATCAATGTCCTGTTCACACCGCGAGCTGAGGCAATATCATCAAGAACCTTCACAACAGGCTCGGTCTTGTAACCTTGTTGCGCGGGCAGTAAACGTCTTGCGCCATCGCCAAGCAAACCACCGCCCAGCGGGCTCCACGCCATCGGCGTGATGCCTTTCTCCTGACACTGATCAAGAGTTCCATCCTCGAACACTGCGCGTTGGGCCAGGCTGATTTCAATCTGATTTACCACGAGTGGAAACGGGACAACGGCCTGCAACGAGTTCACAAGCGACGGACGGAAGTTGCTCACGCCGAAGAAGCGCACCTTGCCCGCGTCGAAAAGCCGCGCGAACGCACCGGCGATCTCGTGCGGATCGCCGAGATAATCCGGACGGTGCAGCATGTAGAGATCAATGGTCTCTATGCCAAGGCGTTTGAGCGATTGCTCACAGCTCTGGACAATGTGCTCTGCCGAAAAATCGTAACGTCCCGGCGAATCGGGGGTCGGCGTCCCGGCATGACGCACACCACACTTGCTGGCGATGAGGATTTTCCCGCGCATCCCAGAAACCTCGCGCAAGGTTTTGCCAAGAATCTCCTCGCAACGACCGCCGCCGTAAATATCGGCGCCGTCGAAAAGAATGTAGCCAGATTCGTAGGCGGCAACGAGCGCCGCACGCCCTGCGGCATCCGCTTCGGCAGCAGTCTTGAATTGATTGCGGTCGCCCGCAATGCGCCAGCAACCGTAGCAGAGGCGGCTGCTGACCAGTGAACTGTTACCGAGCTTGATGGTTTTCATTTTGAACGATTCAATCGCGGGGGAGATTCTACTTCGTTAGCGCGGGTTGCTTCCAAGACAATTCCACCACCACGGGCGCCCATGAGATGTGCTGAACCACTTTCTGCACCGAGGGGATGGAATCCGGCGCCGGTGTTTTGGCAAAGTTGCGAACGGTCACTGCCGCGATTGCGGGTTGGTTCCTCAGAGCAATGATCACCGGCTCATACCGGCGATAGTAATCAAATTGCGTGAGCACCAGGGCGGCAGGCTTCATTTTCACCAGCGCATCGCGTACCCAGTCAGGATTCGTCGAACTCGGAGGCGACGGCCAGTCCGAGTGAATCCAATGCAGGTTTTCACGCTGTGCGACCTCGTAAAGAAACGCTGAGGAAACCACGGCTTTGCTGTGAGGAAGAATGGCATCGAGAGATTTGTTCACCTCGCTCAGGGCCGAGGCGTAGCCGACATCCCGACTGCACAACGCGCCCCACGTCGTCATGCCGATGGCGCGAACGGAAACGAGAAGCGTTAACGCAAGCGAACACGCAACAGCGGGTCGCGGCAATTTCTTTTCGCCGTTTCCACCGGTGGCGATGGCCAGGAAACTTCCCACCACGAGCGGTTGTGCGTAGTTCGGAATGGCAACAAGGTTTGCGGTCAGCAACGTCATCGCTCCTGCCAGCACGGCGAGCGACGATGCGATGCCCGCGACAAGCACCAGCAGAAAGGGGTTCGACAACTTAACGCCACCCTGCCCTTTGACCCAGCGGATGCAAACCGCGGCCAGCAGAATCGCCGGCACCGTGCGAATGACTTTCAAAATATCTGATCCGCTCGGAACGTGAAGACCGAGGAACGTGGGGGTGAGTTGCGCGTGTTCCTTGAAGCCGGCCCAGAGGAGCGGAGTTCCAAACATCACCGCACAAACAAGCCCAACGGGAATGAGCCACGTTGCAATAATCGCGAGCTTCGGTAGCGCCTCGCCGCCGCGCGCCCTGCACAAACCGTGCAGCAAACAAATCAGCACAAGATAGAAACCACCGATCTGCAAGCTGGTGCAAAGCGTGAGCACGTTCAGCCCGACCGCAATCCACGTCCAACGCGCACGATTGGATTCGACGGCTGACTCATCGAGCGACCGCCGTGAACAGATCGCCGCATACACAGCGGCCATTCCCAGCACATGAGCCAGACTGTCGGGCCGGTCGTGGAACGTGATTGAGAACAGGAACAGCCCGGCGAGGTTCACACATGCTGCGGGAATTTTGAGACGGCGAAAAATCCCGAGCAACACGAGTTCGAACATTCCGAAAAGCAAAACATGAAACCACATCTGAGACAGCGCACTGGTTCCGCTGACCTTCATCCATCCGAACAACGCAAGGTGGTAGAGCGGCGGGTAGGCGCAGTACACCTCGTTTGCGGAAATTGGCAGCACATTCACGAGTGAAGGGTTGACGTAGTTGTCATGCAGCAACTCATTCACCACCGCACCGTCGTAAAAGAATGAGTCGTTTGCCGGAATGGGTTGCGCCGTGAACACAAGCAACGCCACCTTCCATACCAGGACGAGCGCAAAGGTGATGCCGGAAATGCCTGCGACTCTTTTAATCATGGTCTGACAAGGCTCATTCACTTCTCAATAAACCGACCGGAAGAATTTCCTCGACGAATCAGGCGGAAGCAGCAGCGGTGAGAATGCATCGGTCACTTCAGTCCATGGACCGGAGGTTTCGGCGGACTCCTGCAACACACCGCGATCCCAGGTCAACTCCAGATGGACACCGACGCGATGGATCGTCAGCGTTGGGGGTGTTGCGGGCAGCAATGATTTGATCTGGTAAATCACGCCTGCTCCCAAACCTGAACTGGTGCTGCCCGTGGTGACCAGATCGGCAACGAAAAGCGAATCCCTCGTAGCAAGCAATCCGTCCAGATGGCCGATGCCGGGTTGCTGACCGAGAATGAAATGGAAATAGCTTCCGGTGGCAGGATCGGCATAGACGAGCGGGTTTTCTTCGTTCGTCGTTCCAGCAAAGCTGAATTTTCCGTGGAATCCCAGGAACACACCTGTATTGAGTCCACTTGGAAATCCCGGCGGCGCAAAAGTGATCTGGTTCGGCCCCTCGCTCTCGCGGCCCGTGAATGGATTTGGTATTGGCTGGAACGCAATCAACGGAGGAATGCCCGCACCACCAACAAAAACATTGGTCCGATACGAGGTGTAGTTTGACGGAAAACCAAAAAAGTCCACCGCGCCGCCGATGTTGGTTCGCGCTATGAAGTTCAATTCGTCGGCGCTATGCGGTTCGTTCCCGTCCACGAGTCCGTCAATACCATTTTCCTCGAAATAGAAATTCCCCGTCGCGGGTTGAAAGGCAAAACCTGCCGGGTTGCGCAGCCCTGATGCAATCCGCGTGAGGTTGGTGGCGGTGAGGGTCGCGCCGTCGTCAATCAGAGTGATCATTTGGATTGAATCACCCGGCAGACTGCCAGAAGCGCCGGAAATATTTTCGTTCGTCAGCGTGGCGGTGCGGGTGGTTGCGGCGAAATTGCTTTCCGCGCCGGTTTGAAAGAACAGGTCGTAACGGTTGGTGAACCCGGGAGACTTGCGCACGGTGAGTTCGGAATGTTGATGCATGGTCCAGCCGCTTGGATAGGTGATGATCAATCTTCCTGCCAATGTCAACGGGCTTGCGGGTGTCGCACCCATGCGCAACACGGTGATCGGATGCGGCCGGCCCATTACGAAAACCAGATTGCCAGCCACCCGCACCGATGTCAGCGCGGGAGACAGATTGCTGTAAAGAACCGTTCCCGCGCCGTCGGCTATGCCGTTGGTGTCTGCGTCGGTGAACCGCACCAGTCTCCCGGGATTGGTGCCGCTGGAAAAACTCGCGTTCTGAACCAGCGTCACGAGCAACGAACCATCAGGTAGTTCAGCCATGCCGAGCGGAAAACTCAGTCCGCTCGCGAACGTGGTGACGCGGAAGTCGTTCGAGTTCACGCCCGGCCCTTGCACGGTAAAGGGCTGTGCTGACAGTTGAACAACCATGAGCAGCACGGACAGAAATGCGACTTGTAATTCGAGGCGGACTCGACGGGAAAACATCATAAAGCCGGTATCACATCTGCGCGTCCGACTGTCACGCGCCGGAAGTCCCAACCGATCTGCTAGCCGGTAATTACTCACGGCTCGCGTACGTCGTCGCCCGGATGGGCTTCGCCGCTCACGAGATCAGCCACAATTCTCTGATCGCTGCGCGGCCCGGTGATTTTGACTTCGCCAACTTTCTTCCCTTCACGATGGATCGTCAGCATCTGGTCGTTCGCAGGCATCTGCCCTACCGGGAAACTCAACAGCACGAAACGCCCGGCTTCATTATAGGAGACAACCTTTGCCGTAAGAACATTGGCAGGAGTAACAATTGCGGCCTTGGGTTGCGCATCCGCGTGCGGCGCGGGCGGAGGCGGCGACTTGCGCGGCGCTTTTGAGCGCGAAATCTCGACCCGCCTGACCGCTGGACCGGACTCGCAGCCCGCACCGATCAACCCGGCAAGGAGAACAACACTAAGCAGTGATTTCATGCCCGCAGTTAAGCCACCAAAGTTGTCCGGGTCAATCTTGAAGGTGCGGGCAGCGTGTGACAAAACTGCCCCGCAATTCTGGGAGCGCTGGCGTCTCGCCGGCGAGTTTCCGGGTTAAAAATCAAGCTCAACCCGCCGGCAAGGATGCCGGCACTCCACGTTTGCCTCTAACAACTCGTCGGGACTTCCTGCAACACCTCGACACAATGCGGAATCGCTCCGACGACAAAGCCGAGACATTCCACGGCACCACTGGGTTTTCCCGGAAGGCATATCACCAGAGCATTGCCGACCACGGCGGCCAATCCCCGCGAGAGGATTGCGTTCTTCGTGATCTTCATGGACTCGGCGCGCATCACTTCACCGAAGCCGGGCAGTTCGCGCACGGCAATTTCCCGCACGGCTTCAGGCGTCACATCGCGCAACGCCACACCTGTTCCTCCTGTTGTGAGAACGAGCTGGCAACCCCTGGCGATCTGCTGATGGATCGCGTGCTGAATCTCCGCCTTCTCGTCTGGCACGAGTGACTCAACGAGCACACGCCAGCCATAATCATGCGCCGCCTGCTTCAGCGCAGGTCCGCCTAGATCGTCGTATTGACCGCGCGAGGCGCGATCCGAAATGGTGATGATGCCTGTAACAAGTTGCATTTGACGCAAATTCCTAACCGGCTTCCGTCCAAAAGAAAACCCAAAACGATAAGCGACGGGCTGACAATTCGCCAAAATGATGAACAGGCGCACTTTCGCCAGGGCAAGCCGGCAAGATTTTTTATACAAATCCGCCGGAAACGGTGTCTATGGGTTGAGAGTGAACGCAGGGCCGACACCTGCCTGGTGCGAAAAGTTGTATCAGGCGAAGGCGACCGAACTGATTTTGTACGGTCGCGCACTCGGCCTTTCCCACGCGGAAGCCGAAGACGTGGTGCAGGAAACTTTCGTGGCGCTGCTGCAAAGAGAGTCACCGCCGGAACAGGCGGAACATTATTGCACCCGCAGCTTTCGCAATCGCGCACTGAATTACCGGCGCACATTATGGCGACGGCTGACACGGGAACTGGAATCGCACCGATGGTTTGAACGCGGCGCGGACGAATCACCCGCCGAGCGCGCAGCGATGAAGTGCCTGGAGGATTTACCCGTGCCACAGCGGGAGGTGCTGGTGTTGAAGCTGTGGCACGAGTTTACTTTCGAGGAGATCGGGGAACTGATCGCGGTGTCGCCGAACACGGCGGCGGGACGTTACCGTTATGGCCTGGAAAAACTTCGGGCCTGCATGAAAGGAAAGACGTATGGAGAAAATGAAATCGCTGGAGGAACAGTTGAGGTCGTGGAAGCCGCGCCGCCCGTCACCGGCGCTTGAACGGCGGTTGTTCCCGCAACGCGCGGCGGAGTATCGCTCTGAACTGCTGGCGTGGCTGGTGCCCGCCACAGTTTGCGTGGCGATGGTGATGATGACATCGCATCAACCCGAGAACCCTGCGATGGCTGGGGAAACGCGTGAGTCAGCAATGATCCCGGCAGCAATGAGCAACCAGAGTTATGCCCCATATTTGCCGGGCAGTTTCCAAAGCTCGGCCAACCGGCTGGATACTTTTGAATGGACAAAGGCGGTCAATTTCACGTCTAGTATCGGCTCTCTGACGCCCCCTAAGGGAACGAATTAAAAGATGAGCAACGATAAATCGAAGTCGCCCGCTGCCAAAACAGCCGCCGCGACCACACCGGCCCCCGCCCCAAAACCTGTTGAATCAATCCCCGCGCATACGCCACCGTTGTTTCGCAGAATTGACTGGTTTGCGTTTGCCCTTACCACGCTTCTGGTCTGGCTCGGCTACTATCACACGTTGGCGCCGAACCTGACCCTCGAAGATTGTGGTGAACTTGCCACGGCCTCGTACTACGCGGGCATTCCGCATCCGCCCGGTTATCCGGTTTGGACGATTTACACATGGCTGTGGACGCTTATTCCGATCAGCAACGTTGCATGGCGCGTGGCACTCGGCAGCGCCACGGCGGGCGCGTTCGGTTGCGGCCTGCTCGCGTTGCTCGTCTCGCGCGGCAGCAGCATGATGATGGAAGGCATCGGTGGGTTGAAGGAAATCAGCCGCCGCTGGGAGGCCGCCATCTGCATTGTGGCAGGATTTGTCGCTGGCATGATGCTCGGTTTCAACGGCTACATGTGGAGCCAGTCGGTGATCGTGGAAGTGTATTCACTCAGCGTGCTGTCGCTGATGGGAGTGTTGTTTGGATTGCTTCGCTGGACGTACGCGCCGCATCAATTCCGTTATCTCTATCTGGCGTTTTTCATGTATGGCATCTGCGTCAACAACCACCAATCCCTGCTGGTCATTGCGCTGGGCATGGAGGCGTGGGTGCTGGCAGTGCATCCCAAACTCGCCCGTGATTTGCTTTTCTGGAACACCATCTGTTACGCAGGCGGTCTGGTTGCAGGCGAACTCGGCTATGCGGGTGTGCTCACCGGGAACGCTCCGGTTTATTTCGTCTTCAACACCATCGGCCTCGCCTCGGCGGCGGCCTGGGTATGGCTTGCGATCACCACAAAACTGAAAGCCATTGAAATCAAACGCGACGTCGTACTCCTCGGCGTCATCGTGTGTGCCGCGCTGTGGTTTGGCTCGGTGACCAGTTATATCACCAAGTTCAGCCAGTCGGATGCTGCAAAGATTTTCTTTGCGCTGCTCACCATTGCCGGCGGCGCGTTCTACTTCAAGATGATCAAGGAAACCAAATCGCTCTCACGCGAATGGCTCGTCACACTCACGTGCGGCGGCGCATTTGCAGTCGGTGCGGCGTGCTATCTTTGGATGGCTATTTCCGGCATGACAAATCCCCCGATGCAATGGGGCTATCCGCGCACGGTCGAGGGTTTCTTCCACGCCCTGACACGCGGTCAGTATGAAAAAATTCATCCCACCTCCGGCAGCGGAGACAACGCCTTTGATTACATCCAAAGCTTGATCTCCACCTATACGCGGCAGGTCTGGCTGTATCTCGACGGCTTGAGCGAGGAATTTCACTGGGTTTATATCCTCATCGCGCTTGTTGTGTTCATGTTCGTCTGGCGCATGCAAAAACGCGAACGCGCCATCGTCATCGGCATGGGTGCCATCTTCATCACGCTCGGACCATTCCTCATCTACCTGCTCAACCCGCCCCCCGACCGACAGGCACGCGAACTCATCCGCGTGTTCTTCACGGCATCGCACGTTCTCGTCTCAATGGGTGTGGGTTACGGGCTGTCTCTCATCGCAGCCGACCTGGCAACGAACTACCAGTCGTTCCGACGCGCTGCGATCATCGGTGGACTTGTGGCAATTGACCTCGCGATCTTTGCGCTGGCCGTCAACACACATTCGCTCCTCGGCGAATCACAAAGTGACGCCGCCACACAACAGGCATTGCGCCTCGCGGGTTCTGTCCACACTTTTGTCCGCTACACGTTCATAGCAGTCTGCATCGCCAGCATCGGCCTGATCATCTATCGGTTTTATCTGGCAGAATCGGACGTAAAATCGGATCTGCCGGCATTGATTGGCCTGGGCGTCATCGGCTGCGGCTCGTTGTTCTTTGGCCTGGAAATGTTCAACACCAAGGAATCCGGGGTGGATCAATCCTCCATCATCGGCTTCGCCAAGATTGCATGCTGGCTCTTTGCAGCGGTCTGTTTTCATCTCACCGGCAAAAGCAACGATAGCGGCGACCGCACCATCCCGCTCGCCACGGGCGGCATCGCGTCACTGATTTCCGTGGCACTGACTATTGTCACCCTGCGCGGCGACACTGCCGGCATGACGGGCATCAACGTCTTCTTCGCCTCACTTTCCAAGGCTTTTCATCCCGGACAATATGCACTGCCGGTCTTTGCAAATCTCATTCTGCTCGGCATGGCCGTGGTTCTGACGATTGCGTTCATACTATGGCGCAAACGCGCACCGCTGGGCATCGTCCTGCTCGCGTTTGCGATCATGCCGATGCACTCCGTGATGTCGCACTGGTTCGAGAACGAACAACGCGGCCACATGTTCGGCTACTGGTTCGGCCACGACATGTTCACGCCGCCGTTCACCGGCCCGGACGGCAAACTGAGTTACGACCCCAAGCTCCGCGCCGAGATGATGAAGGATCCCGCAAAGGCAAAGCTCATCTATCCCGAGATGACGCGCGACACCATCCTCTACGGCGGAACCGATCCCGGACGTTTCTGCCCGACGTACACAATCTTTTGCGAAAGCTTCATTCCACCGTCGTGCAAAAAGGATACCGACCCGCTCTACGACCGCCGCGATGTCTATATCATCACGCAGAACGCACTCGCTGACGGCACGTATCTGAATTACATCCGCGCTCATTACAACCGCAGCACGCAGTACAAGTACGACTCACCGTTCTTCCAGGAACTGCTGCGTGGACCCGGCGAACGCGAGCAGAATTACTCAACCAACTTCATCGCCAGCGCCGCCTCCCTGCTGCTGGACAAGCCTTTCACCGCACTCGGTGCGGCTGTTGAAAAACGTCGCCGCGAGGAAGGAGTATATCCGAAAAAGGAAATGTACATTGCCACGCCCGAGGATTCGCAGAAATGTTTCTCCGAGTATTTGCAGGACGCACAGCGCAGGTTGCAGGCCGGTCAGTTGCGTCCGGGTGAAGATGTGAAGGTCATTGAAGGTCGCGTGCAGGTTTCCGGCCAGGTTGCCGTCATGGCCATCAACGGACTTCTCACCAAGGTCATGTTCGACAAGAATCCGGACAACGATTTCTACGTCGAGGAAAGTTTTCCGCTCGACTGGATGTATCCGCACCTCACGCCTTCCGGCGTCATCATGAAGATCAATCGCAAGCCGCTTCCTGTGCTTTCCGAGGAAATCCTGGATCGCGATCATTATTTCTGGTCGCAATACTCCGAGCGACTCATCGGCAACTGGATCACCTACGACACCCCCGTCAAAGACATCGTCGCGTGGGTTGAGAAAACCTACCTCAAGCGCGACCTCAGCAGTTTCAAAGGCGATCCCAAATTCGCGCGCGATGACCAGGCTCAGAAGGCGTTTTCAAAACTCCGCAGTTCCATCGGCGGCGTCTATGCGTGGCGCATCAACCCCTCCATCCCGCCTGAATTCCGTCCCCGCAACGAGACCGAACTGCGCCGCCTTTACAAGGAAACGGACTTCGTTTTCAAACAGGCCTTCGCGTTTTGCCCGTACAGCCCGGAAGCCGTGTTCCGTTACATCAACCTGCTGGTGCAGCCGCCCTACCCCATCAAGCCACGATTCGAGGAAGCTCTTGCCATCGCCGAGACGTGCAAAAAACTCGATCCCTACAATGGACAGGTCATTGACCTTGTGAATCGTCTGCGCGGTGCAAACCAAAGCGCCGGTGAATTTGAAAAAGTGACTGCGAATCTTCAGAAGCTCGAAGATGAAGTCCGCACGCATCCGACCAACTACCAGACCGCGCTCAATCTTGCCTCCAGCTTCATGCAGTTGAACCAGCCGGACAGGGCGTATGCCATTCTTGACAGCATCGTGGCCCGGCCCGGTGTACCTGCCACCGCCGTTCACGCCGTCATTCAGGCCTACATGAGTTTGCAACAATACCAAAGACTTGAAGCCCCGCTTCAAAAACTGTGCGAACTGATGCCGAACGAACCCGAGGCGTGGTATGACCTCGCAGCACTGCGGGTTAGCCTTGGCAAACCTGCCGATTCCATCCCGGCGCTCTCCAATTGCATCGTCGCCAACAGCGCACGCCTCGCCAAAAATCCGAAGGCCGATGATATTGTTGCAAAGATACGCACAGACCAGCAGTTCAATCCCATCCGAACAACTCCCGAGTTTAAGAAGCTGGTGCCATAAGCCGGGGGACATCACCCCCATTCACGTTGAAACAAATCGGGTGACCTTGTCCCCATGATTTTGCCTTTCCCGTTTTTCGCAAAATCATGGAAAAAAATTGGGCGCTTCACTGGAACTTGGACATTGGTGCCTGGTAACTCAACCCAATCATCGCTTCTCCCACGCCCTCACCTCGCCGGGAACGATGCGAAACAACGGATGCGCCTCCGGCGTCTTGATGCTCCGAAACTTTCTGGCAAGCAACGGCGCACGCACCAGCAGCTTGGCCTTCAGGTGTCCCCACTCGTAAAGCAACTGCCCGCTGGTCTCTGCAATCTGCCCCTTGAATCTGCGGGAAGAAATCTTCGACGCGTCAAAGTGGTAGCCCCGATTCTCCGCCTCATCCGCGACTCCTGCCAGGAACGCGGCGATTGTCGCAAGCGGGTCGGACTCCGCTTGAAACCGCGCAAGCTGTGGGTGATGGCGATAACCTCTTGTTTCACCCGCGAGCACCTTTTGGGCAAGCAACGCCTCACGCCAGGCCGCCACCAAACCCTTTGCGTCAAGATAACGCGGATGAACAGTCCAGAGTCGCATGCAGGAAAATCTGTTTGATGCTTCGTTAGCGGCGGAGAGTTTTCACCGCTGTCGTTTGGTTTGTCGTTGGGCGCATTGGTTGTCCTCCGGTGGCTAAACCATCATGGCTGGCGATTTCCTTCAACCGGTAATGACCGAGGACTGTGTATTTGAAAAGCAGGTCTTCTTCCCTGGTCCCGCTTCCAATGTTGTGGATGATGAGCGGAACGCCACCTGATTTTCCATCAGACACAATTCCTACGTGCAGGACTCCGTTTCCGATATCCCATACAACGACATCGCCGGGGTGGTAGGTTTCTGACAACTTCAACTTCTCATTCACAGCAACCTGATGCCGTTCAAAATACCGCATGAGATTCGGAACGCGGCGGTGATCAATGTTTCTGTCCGGTTTCGTGAGCCCCCACTTCTGAGGATACGCCCTGAAGTTTGTCCTCATGTCCTCGTGAACAGCTTTTTGAAGATCAATCCCCACCTGTCGAAATGCACGTACAACCACATCGCTGCAAACTCCCGTGTGAACGGGAACATCACCGCCAGGATAACCAAGCGCCACATAACCGGGATCGTAACTTCTCGTCACACCAATTTGCTGCCTCGCAGCAGCAGCAATCCGCTGACCTCGAGAGGAAGCTTGCTCACCATCGGCCTCCGGCAGCAGCGCAAGAAGGGCAAGAGCATTACCAAGCATCTTCATGAGTGGCCTCGTCAACAAACGAGCTGTTCGCGATGCATGGAAGCCACTTGGAACCTGCTTTTTCATGAGAAAGTGCGGATCAAGAACACCGGTGCGCAAACGCGACCGAGGAACAAATGAACTGAGCGTTGTTTTTGCATGACTTGATCACCAACCAGCAGCCAAACACGAATTTGGTTTCGCAGCAACCGGTTTGGCCAGGCCCGGCGGTGCGCATTTGGATTCAAGGCCGTTTTTTGCAGTGGGGCAAGCGTTTGTTTTGGATAAACCCAGTCACGGAGAGTTGCGGATTGAGCCAGGTATTGCTTGGCGCCTTGCGTTCTTGCCCGGTTCACCTCCACACAGAATTCCATCGTCGCGCGCCGACCGATATGCTAGGAGTAGCTCAGGCGTATGAGCCAGACAGCATCCACGATTCGAGATGACCATGAGACGGGCATTTGCCTGGCCCGCTCCGTTGTCAGCACGCTCGCTGAAGAACCCGCGCTTGAGGCCGTCACCATTGATCGCACGCATCAGAAGATTTCCGTGGCCACACTTGGCCCAACCAACGCTGAGAAACTCGGCCAGCGCATCACGGAACAATTTGAACGCGCACAGCAATCCTCCATCGAGGCAACGTGTTCGCTGCTCACCGGCTCTGGTGATTGTTTCTCGTGCAAACTTCCGCTCACCAGCGAAGAACTTCAACGCATCACAATCCAGCACAGCGGTTGCACCACCACCATTGCGCGGGTCACCTGCCCCACCGCGCCGAAGTTCTGGCGCTGGCGCAACCTGCCATTTCCCAAGGTCGTCCAACGCGACATCGAATTCCTCGAACACGCGGACGACCACGGCCACGACCACACGGATGAATGGAAGGCGCAACTTGTTCTGGCGATTGCCTGCGGCGCGCTTGGATTGGTCGCGGCGTACGCAATGCCTGAGCAGTGGCGGACTGCGATTTTTGTTTTGAGCTATCTCGCCGGGGCATGGTTCCCCGCCGAGGAAGTCTGGGAACGCCTCCGCCAACGTGCAATTGATGTTCACTTTCTCATGCTGGCTGTCGCCATCGGCAGCGCCAGCATCGGCGCATGGGGCGAGGGCGCAACGCTGTTGTTTCTGTTTTCTCTCTCTGGCGCGCTGGAGCACTACGCGCTTGGCCGGACACAAAAGGAAATCCGCTCGCTGTTTCGTGACGCGCCGAAGACCGCCACGATTCTTGACGCGAGGGGAAACGAGCAGGAGGTCAACGTCCAATCGCTCGCTGCGGGGATGCGCCTGCTGGTCAAACCTGGATCACAATTTCCCGTGGACGCGGAAATCCTCAAAGGCAACACGGCTGCGGATGAATCGAACCTCACCGGCGAAGCCGCGCCCGTGGAAAAGAAGATTGGCGACGCGGTTCTCGCAGGCACGTTGAATCTCTGGGGTGCGGTGGAGGCTGCGGTGTTGCGTCCGGCTGCCGAAAGCGCACTGCAAAAAATCATCACGCTCATCAAGGACGCGCAGCAACAGAAAGCACCATCGCAGCAGTTCACTGACAGATTCAGCACGTGGTACACCTACAGCGTGCTGGCGCTGTCAGCGGCCATGTTCTTCGTGTGGTGGCTTGCTTTCAATCTGCCGCCCTTCACATCCACGATTGAATTGAAGAGCGCGTTCTACCGGACAATGACGTTGCTGGTCGTGGCGTCACCGTGCGCGCTTGTGCTCTCCATTCCATCGGCGGTTCTGGCGGCGATTGCGTGGGGCGCACGGCATGGCGTGCTGATTCGCGGCGGCGCAGCGGTGGAAAAGCTCGCTGATGTAAATGTTGTTGCACTCGACAAAACCGGCACGCTCACCACAGGCGAATTGCGTGTCGAGAAAGTTGAAAGCTTTCCGGAAGGACGCGAATCGGAAATCGCGCGGCTCGCATTCTCGCTGGACCGGCTTTCAACACATCCGCTGGCCCGGGCGGTGACGCGCCACGGCAAACAGCAGGGCTTTGTTCCGGTGGAGTTTGCGCACTTTGAGTCCGTGACAGGTCAAGGTGTCAAAGGCCGCTGCGAAAGTGGGGAATGTTTTCTGGGCAGACGTGAATGGGTTGAATCGCAGCGACGAACCCTGCTTCAGCCTGATTCTGTTTCAAACAACCCACCAGCCGATTCGAGGATCGTTCCTCCAACCGATCCAGGTTTCTCCGAAGTCTGGCTCGCACAGGCCGGGTTGCTAGGTCGCATTATTCTGCGCGACGATATCCGTCCGCAGGCGCAGGGCGTGGTGGACGAGTTGAAACGAAGCGGATTGCGCACGGTGGTGCTGACCGGCGACCGGCATGCAACGGCGGAGTTTTTGAAAACCACGTTGCACCTGGATGAAGTCCGCAGCGAACTCAAGCCCGAAGAAAAAGTCGCAGCGATCAAATCATTGAGCGATGCAGGTGATCGAGTGGCCATGATCGGCGACGGCGTGAATGATGCGCCCAGCCTGGCAGTAGCTCATGTCGGGGTGGCAATGGGTGCCCGCGGCTCCGATGCCGCCCTCGAACAGGCTGACGTGGTATTGATGCACGATCGGCTTGAGAACTTTCTCGCCGCCTATCGTCTCAGCCAGCGGGCCCGGCGCATCATACGGCAAAATCTTGTCGTATCACTCGGCACCGTGGCTGTGCTGGTAGTGTTCGCATTGATTGGAAAGATTCCATTGCCGGTCGGTGTCGTCGGTCACGAAGGGAGCACGGTTGTTGTGGTGATGAACAGCTTGAGGTTGTTGTTCGGCGGTGTGCCCAAACAATCAAGGGATACGAAGTAGGAAGAGTCGCGAACAGGACTGTCCGTGCCCTGTCAGTTGCGGGGCAACTTTTCGCGATAGTGCGTCGGAGACTGGCCGGCGAGTTTTCTGAACACGCGGTTGAAGTGTGTCAGCGATTGGAAACCCACCTGGTAGGCGATTTCGCTCACGCGCAGGTTCGGATTGAGCAGGAGATTCTTCGCCTTCTCCACACGGATGCGGGAAAGATATTCCGTAAAATTCAAACCCGTGGCCTTCTTGAACAGCTTGCAAAAATAAAACGTGCTCGTGTTGACAGCGCGTGCGACGTCGCCGAGTGAAATTTCATCCGCCTGATGTTCGGCAATGAACTGTCGTGCCCGCGTGACAGCGGGTGGCTCGGAGTTCGCGCTAAGAACCAGCAACTGGTTGCTCACGAGCGAGAGGTGCTGCGCGAAGATGGTCAGCAGGCGCAGAACTGATTCATATTGTTGCGGCGAGATCACGCGCGTTTGAAAATACGCCTCTTCAAGCCGCCGCAAATCCACCTTCCATCCCCAGTCCACGAGCTGCTTCGCAGTCTTGGCGAACTGCGAGCGTGTAGGTTTCTTTAGAAAAACCTGGCCGGTCTGGAGGAAGCCGAGCAATTCCTCGCCCACGGAAACCGGCACGCCCGTGTCACACAATCCGGCAAAGCATTTCACGGTACGCGGCCCTGCTCCATGCTCGGCTGAAATCTTGGCCTGCGTTTCAAGACAGGCGGCACAGGCGCGATTCTGTTCAGCCATGAGCGCACAAAATGGACTTTCAGCAGTTTTGCCGCGCTGCGGAAGCTGCCAGGACTCGACCGGTCTCAAGGTGAGCGGCAAACCGGTTGTACGGGTGAAAGCGCGCTCATAATCTGCGTATATCTGCGAGCGTGCGAGCTGTTCGATAAATTTCTTGTTGGTCTCCCGATCCACCCCGCCAGATTAGACACGCTCGCGCCAGCAAACAAGCGGCAAAAAAAGGTGACCATTCAACAACCTGCGTGGAGTAGGACTGCGGCATCGCGCTTAGGATTTTCTTGGACATGAAGTTGGAATCACCATCGTCAACGATCCTCGACCTGCTCGCAACGTCGCCGTTTCTGAGCAAAATGGATCCGCGGCACCTGCGAACAATGGCGGAGTGCGCCATGCAGACGTCGTTCAAGGGAGGCGAGGCGATTTTCTTCGAAGGCGATGTGGCGAACCGATTTTATCTGGTGCTGGAAGGCAGCGTGGCGCTGGAATCGCGCAGCCGTGAACGCGACCCGATCCGCATCCAGACGGTCGGCGCGGGGGACGTCCTCGGCTGGTCCTGGTTGTTTCCACCCTACCTCTGGCACTTCGACGCCCACGCCATTGACCCTGTAAAAGTGCTGTTCATCTATGGCTCACGCCTTCGCGAGCATTGCGAAGACGACCACGATTTCGGCTACGAACTGGTCAAACGCATGGCCGAAGTAATGATGCGCCGTCTGCAGGCCACACGATGGCAGCTTTTTGAAATCTCCGAGCTGGCCCTGCGCTCTCAATGGGAGGCGTTGCAGCTCGCGGCACAGGTGGGGACGCATCCCGGCAAGAAACATTTCCGCTCCAACCGTTCATCGCACCAATCCAAAACTCCAGCTTCATCCAAAACATGATTGCACTTCCCGAACTCCTTGTCGTCCTAGGCGTCATCGTCATGATGATTGGCTACGTCTTTGTCATGCGGCATCTGCTCCGCCACGCAGATGATGGAGCAGTCACCCCAAAAGAATCCCGCCAATCGAAGGGATAATTTGTCTGCAAATTGAGAGACGACTGGCCTCTCACCGCCCGCACTGGGCGCGATGACGCAAGGCGTGATCCACCAGCACCAACGCGGTCATCGCTTCGACCATCGGCACGGCACGCGGCAGCACACATGGATCGTGACGGCCACGGCCTTTGAGCGTGGTGTTCTTAAAGTCAGTGGACACGGTCTGCTGTTCGTGCATGACGGTGGCGACAGGTTTGAAGGCGACACGAAAGAAAATGGTTTCACCGTTGCTGATGCCGCCCTGAATTCCGCCGGACAAATTCGTCGTGGTGCGAACCTTGCCGCCCTTCATGCGAAACGGATCGTTGTGTTGCAACCCGGTGAGCAGGACACCACCAAAGCCCGATCCAATCTCAAACGCCTTGGTCGCGGGCAGACTCAGCATTGCCTTGCCAAGATCGGCTTCAAGGCGATCAAACACCGGCTCGCCCCATCCGGGCGGCACGCCCCGCGCCACACCCTCGATTATCCCCCCCACGCTGTCGCCCTGGCTGCGGACGCGTTCAATGAGTGAAATCATTTTCTTCGCGGCAACAGAGTCAGGACAACGGACGATGTTGGATTCAACGGCGTTGAACTTCACCTTGTCGGGGACAACATCGGCAACGATGTTCTGCACCTGCTTGACGTAGGCGAGAATTTCCACACCGAATTGTTCACGCAGGATTTTTTTTGCGATCGCGCCCGCCGCGACGCGACCGATGGTTTCGCGCGCGCTGGTGCGTCCACCGCCGGGCCACGCACGGATTCCAAACTTTGCAAAATAGGTGTAGTCCGCGTGCGAGGGACGGAACTTGGTGGCCATTTCGCCATAAGCTTCTGAACGCGCGTCCGTGTTTTTCACCATCATGCTGATGGGCGTGCCAAGCGTTTTGCCCTCAAAAGTGCCGGAGAGGATTTGCACCGTGTCAGATTCCTTGCGGGGTGTGACGATGCTGGACTGGCCGGGACGGCGGCGATCCAGATCGGGCTGGATGTCCGTCTCGGAAAGTTTGATTCGCGGTGGACATCCGTCCACCACCACTCCAACGCCGCCGCCATGCGACTCGCCCCAAGTGGTGATGCGGAACAAATGCCCAAACGTGTTTGCCATGCGCGGATTCTGCGGGAAAAGCGGTGAATGGTCAAACACCTTGGGTTGACGCGTCAAGCAATACCCGATCACTAATGTACCCTCGCACCGAATCACCGACAGAAATAGCCGCCAAATGAACTGACCGCTAATCACAAATTACGTCGCCAAAACATTTGTCGTGCTTGATTGTGTAACCATTTTCGGTAACGTCACGTCAGAGGTTGGGGAACAAGTTCGATCTTGAGAGAGTCTGAAGCCCGTTCATGAAACGACAACGAGTTTTATCACCTATCGTACCCGCAGTGGTGGGAACCATCCTGTTGCTCTGGGGACTGAAAGTGATGTACACCTCATTTCGCTTTGGCACGTTGCCAATTGCAGGTTGGGAAACCGATCGCAAGAGTTGGTTCGGCTTGACGTGGTTCATCGCATACTTTGTCGTCCTTCTGCCCGCTTACCTCTACTCCATCTCGATTGGGATTGAATCGTTTCAGAATCCTGAACATGGCGCTTCGCCAAAAGTCCGGCGGGTTTCCGCGTTCGGAATATCCATCCTGCTCTGCCTGCTCACATTTTGCACCCGCGTTGCGGTGACGGCATGGTTTCCCAGTCCGATGCATGTACCCTTCGAGGATTGGAAGGGCGGATTGTTTCCGGGAATTTCCGCGACCATTGCGCTTTTACTTGTGGAAGCCGGCGTGCTGTGGAGCATCAAGCATCAGAAACGTACCCATTCAAATCCAATGCCCTTGCTGCTCCCCGGCGGCTTTGCGTTGATCCTGTTGGTGTGGGCCTTTTGGATCGCCTACACAGCATTTAAGAACGGATCAATGCCCGTGGTTGGCTGGGATACAGACCACGAAAAAGTCTTCGGATTCGCATGGTTGACGGCGTTCGTCATCGTGCTGCTGCCCGCTTATCTCTACGCAATCGGCCTTGGAATCCTCGGATTATTGGAGCGGCGCAACAGCAACGGCCAGCCAGTTCCCCAGAATTACTGGCTCATGGCCATTGCCATCACCTCGCTGTTGTGTTTGGTGACATTTTGCACGCGGCTGGCGGTGACGGCATGGTTTCCTGAACAGATGCACCCGCCGTTGGAACACTTTCACGGCGGAATCATCGCAGGCATTTTCGCAACAAGCCTCCTCGCGCTTGTCACCGGCATCTACTACAAGTTCGCGAGGTCGTTTTAGTTTTTTCCGGTGAACCGAATCTTCCAATGTAGCGCTCCAAGAATTGCTTTCTTTTAAGGACGGTATTTAGGAGTCTAAATCATGGCACATTTTGAAAACATTCCGCTGGGTGTTGCGGACTGGGACAAGACGTTGGTTCAGTTTGAAGATCGGAATGTGTTTCAATCAAACGGCTGGTTGAAGTTTGTTGCAGAGGATCAAAAGGCCGATCCCGTGCTGGCCGCGTTAAAGGAGGACGGCAGGACGTTGGGTTATTTCTGCGGATTGATCGTAAAAAAAATGGGACTGCGAATTCTTGGCAGCCCGTTCCCGGGCTGGTCCACACCTTACATGGGTTTCAACCTGCACCTCGGGGTTCCCCGAAGGACAGCGGTCATGGCCCTGGCCGATCTGGCTTTCAAGCAACTGCGCTGTGCGTATGTAGAAGTGGTGGATTCTGAGATGACCACGCAGGACTTTGAAGGACTCGGATTCACGCACCGGATGAATCCGTCCCTGGAGATTGATCTGACGCAGGATGAGGAAACGATTTTCAACGGCATGGACAGCACATGCCGGCGCAACATACGCAAGGCTGAAAAAAGCGGCGTCACCGTGGAGGTCGCAACGGACATTGGCTTCGCGGAGGAATACGCGGAACAACTCAAGGATGTCTTTGCCAAGCAAGGACTCGTCCCGCACTACGGCGCGGACCGAGTGCGGCTCATGATAAAACATCTGCTGCCCACGGGCATGTTGCTGATTCAGCGGGCACGCGATGCCGAAGGCCGCTGCATAGGCACTGGAATTTATCCCGCGGCAAACCGATGCGCTTATTACGTGGGCGGTGCCAGTTGGCGGCAGTACCAGATTTTGCGACCGAATGAACTGTTGCACTGGCGCGCGATGCAGCACTGGAGGCAACGTGGCATCAAAGCCTACAATTTCGTCGGCAACATGAACTTCAAGCAAAAGTTTGGTGGCAAGGAAATCTCCACTCCGATGATTGGCAAAGCCCGCAACCCGATGATCTCCCTGTTGCGCGCCACAGCGCCCCACGCAAAAAAGAATTTGATGAGACTCACGTGGGCAATCAAATCCATGACAGGCCGTACACCCAAACCGGAATAACACCGTCACGAACCATGTCTATACTGGAACGATTGAAGAGTTCGTTGCAACGTGACGGAGCAGGGTCAACACTCGCCAAATTCAGGGCCGCCATTGTGGATCATTGCTTTGACAGTTATTACGGACTCGACACCTGTGCAATGGCTGGCCTTGAGGATTTGACCATTACCAGCAGTTCCCGCGAACACGGCGTCAAGTATCAAGCAGCGCGGGTTCTTGTCCTGCGAAAACTGTTCCAAATACTCATGCCGCTGTTTCCCTCAAACAGCGTAATAGTGGACTTTGGCTGCGGCAAAGGCCGCGTCCTGCTCGTTGGAATGGAATTCCCGTTCAAGGAGGTAAAGGGAGTGGAGTTTGCGAAAGAACTTTGCGCTACCGCGAACAACAACATTGCGCGCTACAAGGCAAAGAAAACCCTTCAAACTCCATGCGCCGCCATTGAAGCGGACGCAGCCACATACAGGATTGCGGCCGATGAGAATGTTTTCTTCTACTACAACCCCTTCGATGAAGTGTTGATGGCAAAAACTGTCGAAAACATCATCACCTCGGCGCGCTTCCAGCCGCGCAAAATCCATATCGTCTATCTCAACCCCAAACATCACGGCGTCATGGACAGCAGAAGTGAACTTTCGCTCATTCAAGATTCGCATATTTGGGGCAACCGATTCAGGGTTTATACAAACCAGCCGGGGGTTCGCGAATGAATCAAAACGTCAGTACTCAATGATCCATTTCCTGACCTACCACAAAGTCTCGGCTCAAAATGAGGATGACGCGGATTTTTACACGGTCACACGCGACCAGTTCTCGCAGCAACTTCAATCCCTGGCATCCGCGGGATTCACGCCGTTGCCACTTGACCAGCTCGCTGATCGCAAAGGAACTTCAGAAAAACAATTTGCCCTGAACTTCGACGACGGAACAGTGGACCATTTCGAAATCGTCCTGCCGGTTCTCGCACAATTCAACCTTCGTGGAATTTTTTTTGCGCCTACCGCCAAGCTCAACCGCCAAGGCTATCTGACCGATCACCAACTCCGCCAGATTTCTGAAGCCGGCCATGTCATCGGGTGTCACAGTCATGATCACAAGCGGCTCGACACCGTCAACGAAACCGAGTTGCGACATCAACTCCGCACTTCGTGTGAAAAACTGCAACAAATCACCGGCAAACCGGTCTGGGCTTTTGCGCCGCCGGGCGGATTCAGCAATCCAACAGTTCAGCGCATCGCACTTGAGACTGGACTGAACGTGATCCGCACCATGCGCTGGGGATTCAATAGCAAGCTCGACTTCATCTCGCTCGAAACCGTCCCGATCAATCGCCATACCACCGGGCGACAGTTCCAGAAGATTCTTGAAGGAAAGCAGCCGCGCCTCCTTTACTTTGGCAAGCAAGCCGCTAAAGCTCTCGTGCCCGCGCGGACTTACGAACGGTTGCGCGGTTGGATTTTCAAGCTCAAACGCAAGACCTGACATTCATGGAAGACCATTCGCATCTCATCATCGGCGCAGGACTCACCGGCCTCTCCTGCGCCTATCATCTCGGACAGGATTACCTGCTGGTTGAGCGCGAGGACGAACCAGGCGGCATCGTCCGCACGCGCGACCGTCACAATGGATTCCTCTGCGACGGCACGGGCCACTGGTTGCACCTGCGCAACCCCGGGATCAAGGAACTAGTCAACAAGGTTCTCCCCGGCCAGCTCGTCGAGCACGAACGTAAAGCCGTCGTCCACATGCGCGGCGCATTCACTCCATACCCATTTCAAGCGAACACATTCGGCCTGCCAAACGAGATCGGAATGGAATGCCTCCTCGGCCTGCTCAAGGCGCGTCACCCTGAAGACTTCGGCCTCACTGCACCCACCAGGCCGCCAAAGCATTTCCGCGAATGCGTTGAACGATTGTTTGGCGAAGGCATATGCAAACATTTCATGGTTCCCTACAACGAAAAGTTGATGGGCGTGAAACTCGAGGACATTTCAGCCACCTACGCGGATCGTTTCATTCCACGACCGTCGCTCGAAGACGTGGTGAAAGGTGCGTTTGGTTTCTCCCGCGAATCGCTCGGCTACAACGCAAAGTTTGTCTATCCGCGCGAAGGAGGCATCAGCGCACTGCCAAAGGCGCTGGCAAAAGCCATCCCCACGCCTCCGCGCTACGATACCACCGTCACTTCCATCAACCTCGGCGGCAAGACCGCCACTCTCTCCACCGGCGAACAACTTCGCTTCAAAAAGCTGGTCAACACCATGGCGCTTACGACGCTGGTGCGGTTGATATCCGACGCGCCGCCGGAAATACGCGCCGCCGCTGCCAAACTGCGCGCCGCCACCGTTCACTACTACGACATAGGCGTGCGTGGCGCCGGTGACATCGCGAGCAATTATCATTGGATTTATTTCCCCGAACCGGAATTTGTTTTCTACCGCGCCGGCTCCTATTCAGCGGTTCACGCCTCGTCTGCGCCAAAAGGCTGCCGCAGTTACTATGTCGAGCTTTCCGGCGGCGACGCCATCGAATTGCTCAAGCAACCGGACAAGCTCAAACCGCGCGTCATCGCGGACCTCAAACGCGCCCGCGTGTTGTCCGACGACGACGAAATACTTTTCATGGAACTGTGTGACATCCCTCACGCATACGTCATCTTCGACGAACACTACGATCCATGCCGGAAACAAATCCTTGATTATCTCACGGCGAACGGCGCGTTCAGCGGCGGGCGCTGGGGCGGCTGGAATTACGGCGGCATGGAGGACGCGCTGCTCGAAGGCAAGGCGGCGGCAGACATGATTCGCAACCATACCCCTGAATCATTATGAACACTCCCGCATTTGATGTTGAAGCATGTCACCGAGCCTATCGCGAGAAGGTCGCGGTCTTGTATGGCGGCTCGTCACAGACGGGGCGAATGGATGCCAGACAATTATTCTATCTGGAACTGCTCCATCGAGTCGGGACGTTGGCTGCGGGGAAACATCTGCTTGATCTTGGAGCAGGCACTTCAGCCTTTGGTTCCGTCGCGGCTGCCTTGGGGATGCAGGTCAGTATCGCCGACGACTTTGGTGGTGGCGGTGGCCTCAATGATGGAAATAAATCACAAGTTCGAGACTTGATTGCGGGTTGGAAATCTCAACTCGGAATCAGGGTCATCGAGTCGGACATACTCTCTCACCCAATTCCATTGGAAACCGCCACCGTTGACGTCGTGACCTGTATCAACAGCCTCGAACACTGGCATCATTCTCCGAAACGACTGTTCCGGGAGATTGTCCGGGTATTGCGACCGTCCGGCTATCTGGTTCTGGTGACACCCAATGCTGCGAATTTGCGCAAGCGCGTTTCTGCGTTGGCAGGAAAAAACATTTGGGATCGTCTCGACTGGTGGTATCACGGTGGCGATCCTGTCTTTCGTGGCCATGTGCGCGAGCCGATCATCGCCGATCTGAAACAAATCATGGAATGGAATGACTTTGAGGTAGTTTACGTTTGCGGACGCAACTATTTGGGGCAACAAAGCAAGGCGCTTGGTTTTTTGCCGGCTCCGTTGTTGAAGCGAACAGTCGCAACGTTGGATTGGATGTTGCGGCTCCGACCCACACTCTGTTCGGACATCCACGTAGTAGGCAGAAAAAGAAACTGAATCATGCCCCAAAAACGATTCGCCGTCGCAGGCGCAGGCTTTTCCGGCGCAGTCGTCGCCCGGGAACTCGCGTTGCACACCGACCGCAAAATCATCGTGTTCGACGAACGCGACCACGTGGCTGGCAACTGCCACACCGCGCGGGACGAATCCACCGGCGTCATGCTGCATTGCTACGGCTCGCACATCTTCCACACGGATCGAGACGACGTCTGGCACTATGTGAATTCCTTCGTTCCGTTCCGACCGTATTTCCATCGCGTCATGGCACACACCGCACGCGGCGCGTTCTCGCTTCCAATCAACCTGCTCACGATCAATCAATTCTTCGGCAAGTCCTTTTCACCTGAACAGGCGGCTGCGTTCATCGAGTCACTTGGCGACAAGTCCATCACCGATGCGCATAACTTCGAAGAGCAGGCTCTCCGGTTCGTCGGACGCGATCTATACGAAAACTTTTTTTACGGTTACACCAAGAAGCACTGGGGCTGCGAGCCTAGGGAGCTTCCGGCCTCGGTGCTCAAGCGTCTGCCCGTCCGGTTCAACTACAACGACTGTTACTACGACAGCGCTTGGAACGGCATCCCCGAGACCGGCTACACCGAACTCGTCCGCCGCATCCTGGATCATCCGCAGATTGAGGTGCGTCTGAATGAAAAGTTTTCACCTGAACAATGCGGCGAGTTTGAGCACGTATTTTTCACCGGGCCGATTGACGCGTTCTTTAACTTCAAGCATGGCCGGTTGAACTACCGCACCGTGACCTTCGATCGCATCGAAGCGAAGGGAGATTTTCAGGGCAACTCGGTCGTCAACTACACCGAATTCAAAGTGCCGCACACGCGCATCCACGAATTCAAACACTACATGCGCTGGGAAAAACACGAGCGCACCGTGGCGTACCGCGAGTTCAGCAAGGCCACTGCGGCTGGCGACATCCCCTACTATCCCGTGCGTCGTCCCCCGGACAAGGCTCTGCTGGAGAAATATTACGATCTCGCCTGGCCGCTGGCATCTGTGTCGTTTGTCGGACGGCTGGCTACGTATCGCTACCTCGACATGGACGGAGTCATCGCTGAAGCGCTGGACTTCGCGGCTGATTTCCTCAAGAGTTACGCCTCGAAAAGCAAAACGCTGCCGCGATTCACGCCGGCGCTCGCGGAGCAAATCAGACAACACCGTGTATGAGCGACGCAAACGCGCCGAAAGTCCTGATGATTTCCTATGCCTGCAACCCGGACGGGACAGGCGAACACTGGCTCGGCTGGGGTTGGGCGGAACAGGCGGCAAAAAAATATCGCGTTCACCTCATCACCACGGTTAACGCACAGGCTGCCGTCGAGCACCAGTCCAAAGCGTGCGGCATCCAACCTTACTTCGTACCGCTGTCCGGACGGGTCCGCAAATGGACCTCGCCATTTGGAAGATTAGGCGCGTGGGTTCGCAAAATAAACTGGGCGTACCGGGCCTACCGGCTCGCAACAGACCTGCACCAGAAGGAAAAGTTTTCCCTCACGCACCAGACGACATTTCATACTTTCCGGATTCCGTTTCTTGCCACGCGACTGGGGATTCCCTCGGTTTGGGGCCCAATCGCGGGCGGCGAACACATCCCGTACGGATTTTACAAATTTATCGGGCCGCTCTTTCTCCCGGAATCCCTGCGGCGCGTGTTCAACACCCTCTGGCTTCGCCTGCCCGTGGTTCAGGAATCCTTGCGATGCGCAAACATCATCTTCACCTCCAACCACACGACGATGGAATATCTGGGTGAATCAGTTCGGAGCAAATGCGTGGTTGTCCCTCCCAACGCGATGCGGGCCGAGGACGAGGTCCGTTCGCTCCAGCCCCACATTCGAAAAAACGACGGCACATTTCGTCTGTTGTATGTCGGCAACTGCCTCGCCACCCGCGCCATGCCGCTCGCCTTTGCAGCGCTGGCCAGGGCAAAGATTTCGAACTGCCGCCTCGATATACTAGGCACCGGAACCGGTCTTGATTTCTGGCAAAGTCAGGCGCGGAAATACAAGGTCACTGACCAGATCGTTTTTCACGGACAGAAACCACACAAGGAACTCGCTGCATTTTACGAGAACGCCGATGTGCTGGTTTTTCCTGCATTACGGGACAGTGGCGGCTCGGCATTGCTCGAAGCCATGTCGAAGGGACTGCCAGTGATCTGCCTCGACTGGGGCGGTCCGACTGAAATGGTGGACGATAACTCCGGCGTGAAAATTCCCATCACCACTCCGGATGAAACCATCCAGCGATTTGCTGATGCTCTGACCCGTTTGCATAAGGATCCCGCACTACGGGCCGAGCTCGGCGTCCGCGCCGCAAAACGCGCCCGGGAATTGTTCAGTTGGGACGCCAAGCGCAGGCTGCTCGAAAGCACCTACGACAAACTGCTCGCCAAAAAATGAGCACCCGCCGGGAACTTCTCACGCATTTGTTTCGTCTCCTGGACGAACGGCACATCCCATGGTGCGTCCTCCGCAACTACAACAGCCTGTTCGATGACTCATCCTCTGACGTTGACCTGCTCACTGAACCTGCACGCGCTGCTGCCGTCATCGCGTGCTGCGTAGAGGCGGCAAAACTTGCCGGCCAGTCGCTTGTTCAGCGCACGCGCTTTGTGAATCATTCGCTCGTATTTTGGAACCGTGCGGAATGTTTCACCCGGATTGATATAGATACTGAGAAACGCTGGCGTCGCTTCCATCTGCTCACCGCCGCGCAGGTGTTGAACTCACGAAAGCGATTGAGCAACCCCGACGGCACATCCTTCTTTGTTCCTGACATCAAGCACGAAGCCGTCGTCATCCTCACGCAAGCCATGTGGCAGGGCAAACTCAGTGACCGTTACGCCCGGCGCCTTCTGGATATTCGCTCCCAGGCGGATGACCACGAACAACTTTGCAACGTATTCCAACAGGCGTTCGGCGTGCGAGAAAACCTCCTCGCAAGGGTGGACGATCCTGATCTGGTCAACTACCTGCAACGGGCCGCGCGACGAGATTGTTTTTTGCGCCCTCACAAAATTGGCCACTCGATTCGCTACATTTTCAAAGACATCACCCGGTTTCTTTCTCGAAAACGCGCACTGCCAGGTCTGCTCGTAAAGCTTATCGGTATGCCGGTGGAGACTGGAAGCAAACTGACCGAACGACTCGCGATTCTTTTTCCGTTGAAAAAAAATCTCATCGTGGATGGACGCGCCTCGTCGGCTTCCTGTCGGCACACCTTGTTCAAAGGTGGCATGGTGGTGGAGTCATTTCCAACGGCCGACAAACCCGCATCTCTGTTGGGCGGCTGCTGGCCACAACCAGACCGAGGATTTGCAGTGGTACGGAATAATGCCCACACACATCTCATCCACGTCGGGACGGGTTTCATGTCATCCGCACAAACGGTGGACGAGATGGCAAACTTCATTTGCAATACGCTGGCGCGATTGCACGAGGGAAAATCCGCGCGCTGCAATGGCGCGCTCGCCGTGCTGCTCGGCCTGGATGGTTCAGGCAAAACCACACTTGCCCGGAATCTCACCGAATCGGCAGCAGAAACAAAATGCATCTCTGGCGTGCGTTACTTCCACTGGCTTCCGCCGATCAACGAAGGATTTGAATTTCCGCTGCCTGAACCTGGCAATCAACCACGCAAGACGGAGCAGGCTGCCAGCTTGGTTCAATCATTCCTCTCTGCGGCGCGGCTTGCCCGGAATGTGTTGCGCGCACAACTCGCGTGGTGGTTTCATTTGAAGCCGCATTGCAAACGAGGATATCTCGTACTTGTGGATCGTTATTTCTACAACTATCACCTTGATCCAGCGTCCGTGCGATACCACGGCCCACGCTGGCTGCTGGCCCTGGCTGGGAATGTCTTCCCAAAGCCCGATATCGTGATCAGATTGAATGCACCACCGGAGATTCTTCTCGCGCGCAAACAGGAACTGAGCGAGGAACAAATCCGTGAGCAGGCAAGGACTCTTTCAAGCCTCACCTTCGGCAACGCTCGTGTAATTGATGCCGACGCCACCGAGCCGGCGGACGTCGTCGCTGGAAAAGTCATGGACGAACTGGCGCATGTTTTGTCACAAAGGGCGTGATGCAGAATCCCTGGCAACCACTGTTTGCATCCGGCGAAACTCCGGAAACGTCAAACGCGGTCAGATTTCGCGTGCTCAATCGCGGTGGGCAACCGTTTCTATTTCTGCCTTCATCAAATGCCGCAGCCGCACGCGCACTCGACCTTTATCCGGCGCAGAGCACAAAGGCCCGCATTGCGCGCATCCTGCTAAAAGTCGCATTGCACGCAGGTTTCGCCTTGGGCACAAAGTCGCTCACCGCAACCATCCCTGAAACCAGCGCGTTTGCGAGATTCCTATCCAAAGTGGCCGGCATGGCTGGCAACAGAGTGCCTCAATTCGCCGTCCTCGCAGGAAATCCGAGCGCGCCGGGGCGACGGTTTGTATTTCTGCTGTTTGACAAGGACAACAAGCCCGCGGCTGTGGTGAAGGCGGGGCACGAACATGAAGCGCGTTTGCTCATTCAACGGGAAGCCTCCGTGTTGAGCAGCGCGCGTGCGGGTTCAACCGCCATTCCGCATTTACGCCGCACATTTTCCTCCCCGCAAGTGGAGGCATTCTCCACCGATTTCATTCCAGGTCAATCACCGCCCCCCAATTCCACACACGAACCGGGGAAAATATTTTCCTCGTGGCTGAATCCATTAGGCAAGGTTCGTTTGCGCGAGATTGATGCATGGAAAAGATTTACCACTGCCGCGAACAACGAACCGTTGCTCCAAATCATCTCATCTCTCGGCGAGATCGAAGTCGTCTCAACGCTCATGCACGGCGATTTTGCGCCTTGGAATGTGAAGGTCGAAGGAGAGCGCTGGACAGTTCTGGATTGGGAGCGCGGAGAAATCGCGGGCGTTCCGACGTGGGACTGGCTGCACTTCATCATCCAGCCCGCAGTTCTTGTCGAGAGGGAGAATGCAGGGAAAACCTTGGCGCGGCTTGATGCGCTTTTCGCTTCCCCTGAATTTTCCAATTACGCACAACAGGCCAAAATCTCCGGCCATGAACACGCGCTCACTCTGGCCTATTTGATCTACTGCATCCGCGTGACGCGACAGACGGAAGGCTTGGAACGAATCTCGGCATTGATGAAACTGGCCGAAGAAAAATGGGCAGGCGATTTCACAGTTCAACGTCCGCCAGGCACTCACAAAGAATCGTAATAACCGTCCTCATCGCCGTCTATCTTGATGGCTTCACTGAAATCCTTTCCGCTGGACTTGAGAATGTGCGCCATCTGCGGCGACACCCAACATTGTGTGTCACCTTCTTTGCGTTTGGGTTGAGGCTTGATTCGACTGTAGCCGGCCGGATCGGTCTCGATGATTCCCCGATCCGCCATTCGCACAAGGATCGGCTTGGCCCAGTCGGGTTCACGTTGGAAACGTTTTTTGCCGCCCGCCCGACGACATATCTCATGTGAGGACACAAACTGCCCTTTACACCCCTTGAGGTAGTAGAAAATGTCGCGCTCGTCTGAATTCATCATAGGCAACCACCGATCTTGATGCCCAAAAACAAGCAAGCTGCGGGCCTACGGCGTTTCGTCGGCATATAACTGCCGTTCCGCATTCCATCTGGAACGCATTCGGGTCTTCAGTGCCGTGTCGCAATGCAACGTGTTTCACATTTTGACACGACAGATGTAAATCATTCAGACCAACTGTGGCTGAATCTTCTCCGGATCAACCCCCATGTCCTTGATCGCCTGCGCCACGACGCTGCGTTCAATTTCGCCCTTTTGCGCGAGCGCGTAGAGCGTGCCGATGACGGTACTTTCGACGTCCACTTGGAAGAACCGACGCAAACGTGACCGTGTATCGCTGCGGCCAAAACCGTCCGTGCCCAGCGTGAACAACCCACCGGGAACCCACGGCGCAATCTGGTCCGGCACGGTGCGAATGTTGTCGGACACCGCGACGAATGCGCCTTTTTCCTTCGCGAGCAAACTCTCGACGTAGGATTTCTTTGGCGTTTCGGTCGGATGTAGCATGTTCCAGCGCTGACAACGAATCGCGTCGGTGCGCAGCAGCTTGTAACTCGTCGCACTCCAGACATCGGCCGACACGCCGTACTTTTCCGCGAGAATTTCCTGCGCTTTGAGCGCGGATTGAATGATCGGACCGCTGCCAAGGATATGGGCTTTGACCTTCTTCTTGTCCGGGCCGGCTTTGAATTTGTATAGCCCCTTCAAGATTCCATCCTCAACACCTTCCGGCATCGGTGGCATCAAGTGATTCTCGTTGTAGAGCGCAATGTAATAATAAATCTCCTCGCCCTCGACATACATGCGCTGCAAACCATCCGCGACGATCGTAGCAATCTCGTAGGCAAACGCCGGATCGTACGCCAGCACCGTGGGAATCGTGCTCGCGTGCAGCAAGCTGTGGCCGTCCTGATGTTGCAAACCTTCACCGTTGAGCGTGGTGCGACCGGATGTCGCGCCGCACAAGAAACCTTTTGCCTTGATGTCGCCCGCAAGCCACATCAAATCACCGATGCGTTGCGGGCCGAACATCGAGTAGTAAGTGTAAAACGGCACCATCTCCACTCCATGGGTGGCGTAACTTGTGCCCGCCGCGATGAACGACGACATCGAACCAGCCTCGGTGATGCCTTCTTCGAGAATCTGTCCGTCCTTAGCCTCGTGATAGTACAGCAACGATTTGTTGTCCACCGGCTCGTAAAGCTGGCCTTTGCTCGAATAGATTCCGATCTCGCGGAACAAGGAATCCATGCCGAAGGTGCGCGCTTCGTCAGGAATGATCGGCACGATGTTTTTGCCAACGCCTTTGTGCCGGAGCAAAACCGTGAGCAACCGCACGAACGCCATCGTGGTTGAAACTTCGCTTGTGCCCGAGCCTTTGAAAAACTCCTTGAAGAACTCCAACTTCGGCACATCAAGCTTCGGGGCTTTCGTCTGACGCGCCGGGAGAAAACTTCCCAACGCCTTGCGGCGTTCGAGCAGATATTTGATCTCCGGGCTGTCCGCCGGCGGGCGATAGAACGGCATGTCCGCGATGACGTCGTCGCTCATCGGAATGTCGAAGCGTTCGCGGAACTCGCGAAGCTCCTTCTCGTTCATCTTTTTCTGCTGGTGCGAAATGTTGCGACCTTCGCCCGCTTCACCGAGGCCGTAACCTTTGACAGTCTTCGCGAGGATGACGGTGGGTTGACCTTTGTGTTCGGTCGCCGCCTTGTAAGCCGCATACATCTTGCGCGTGTCGTGACCGCCGCGCATGAGCTTGTGCAACTGCGTGTCCGTGAGGTGATGCACGAGCTTGAGCAACTCCGGATACCTGCCGAAGAAATGTTTGCGCACGTAGCTGCCCGGCTCGACGACATACTTCTGATAATCGCCGTCCACCGCTTCTTCCATGCGCTTGAGCAGCAAACCGCTCTTATCGCGAGCGAGCAAATCATCCCAATCGCTGCCCCAGATGACTTTGATGACATTCCAACCCGCGCCGCGAAACGCCGCTTCGAGTTCCTGGATGATCTTGCCGTTGCCGCGCACCGGCCCGTCGAGGCGTTGCAGGTTGCAATTGATGACCCAGATCAGGTTGTCGAGATTCTCGCGCGAGGCCAGCGTCAACGCGCCGAGCGTTTCCGGCTCGTCGCTTTCGCCGTCGCCGATGAACGCCCACACCTTCGGGTCCTGCTCGCCGATGAATTTCCGCGCTTGCAGGTAGCGATTGGACCGCGCCTGATAGATGGACATGATCGGGCCAAGGCCCATCGAGACCGTCGGAAACTGCCAGAAGTCCGGCATCAGGTAAGGATGCGGATACGAGGAAAGTCCGCCGCCGTCCGCAAGCTCCTGACGGAAATTCAGCAAATGCTTTTCCGTGATGCGACCTTCGAGAAACGCCCGCGCATAAACCCCCGGTGCGGCGTGGCCTTGGAAATAAACTGCATCGCCCGGAAAACTTTCCGTGCGCCCGCGAAAGAAATGGTTGAACGCCACTTCGTACAGCGTCGCCGACGACGCATAGCTGGCGATGTGCCCGCCGACGTTCGTGGTGGAGTTGGCTTTGACGACCATCGCCATCGCGTTCCAACGCATGAGGCTCTTGAGGCGGACTTCCGTCTTCCAATCGCCGGGATAGGCGGGCTGAATCTCTACCGGGATGGTGTTGACGTAGGGCGTGTTGAAGCCGCGCGGCAATTCGTGCTGCTGGGCGCGGAGCTTGTCCGCGAGTTGTTCCAGCAACTCCGCCGTGCGATCCGCTCCCTGCGTTTCGAGCGCGAGTTCCACCACCGACTGCATGGAATTGGAGAGCTTGGTGCCATTGGCGCGACTGGCGGCAGAGACCGTCCGCGAACCAAGGACTTCTTTTTTGGATTTGATTGTGGTACTCACTTCAAAAATGTTTTGCCGGATGAAAATGAAAGGCAGTTTGCGCCC
Source organism: Verrucomicrobiota bacterium (assembly GCA_013140495.1). Lineage (GTDB taxonomy): Bacteria > Verrucomicrobiota > Verrucomicrobiia > Limisphaerales > JADLHS01 > JADLHS01. The sequence goes on along the minus strand of JABFSR010000174.1, from coordinate 2,179 downwards.
CCGACAAGAGCGGCAGATTAAACTAAACATGAGCCGCAGATGCCAGCGAAATCCTGACAACCGTAGCGGCAGGTATCTTGCCTGCCGTCGAGTCGGGCTTCCAGCCCGGCGGAGAAACTTCCGCAAATCAAGCATCTCGAATTCTTTGCGAATCGCTGCGCCTCCGAAGGCACTTTCCGGGCGGCAGGATGCCGCCCTCTACGTCAGGCAAGGATGCCCGACGCTACAGATTGGAGCTTGGAGCTTTTCCCCCTCATGACCCTTCTCGATCTCACCCTGCCCTCACCCGCCGAAAATCTCGCGCTGGACGAGGCATTGCTGGATGCCGCCGAAGCCGGCGAACGCGGCGAAGTCTTGCGCTTTTGGGAATCGCCGACGCCCTTCGTCGTGGTTGGCTACGCGAATAAGATTGCTGCCGAGGTGAACGTTGCCGCGTGCGAAGCAAAGGGAATTCCCATCCTGCGACGTTGCACCGGCGGCGGCACAGTGGTGCAAGGCCCGGGCTGCCTGAACTACGCTCTCATTCTTCGAATCAACGAAACCGGACCGACCCGGAGCATCAGCTCGGCAAACCAGTTCATCATGGAACGCAACCTCGCTGCAATTGCTTCCCTCAACCCTCAACCCCCAACCCTCGACCTTTCCATTCGCGGCCACACCGACCTCGCACTCGGCGACTTGAAGTTTTCAGGCAACGCCCAGCGACGTCGGAAACAGTTCCTGCTGTTTCACGGTACGTTCCTCCACAGCTTCGATCTCTCGCTGATAAATCAGCTCCTGCACATGCCATCCGCGCAGCCGGATTACCGCGACAATCGCGCGCATGACGCGTTTGTTACAAACTTGAAACTGTCGCCGGTCTCGATCCGTGGCGTGATTGCGAAAACTTGGGATGCCGTCGCCAATAGTTTAGCACCGCCGCTGCAATCCACCGCACTTCTCGTTCGTGAAAAATACAGCCAGGCGGAATGGAACCGGAAGTTTTGAACATCACGCCATCTCAGGAACGACGCGCGTGACCTTCCCACCATTCGGATCGCCGCCCTCCGTAGTATCCTCGACGGGGAATTTTTTTGCGGACTTCCAGCAAAACTCGGCTAGAATTTCGCGACTTATCTCTATGCATACGACCAAACGACTCGTAGAAAAAGACGCAGCCCTGAAGAAGGACGACCTGATCGTCATCACCGGCGGCGGCGGATTCATCGGCGGCAATCTCGCGCTCTACTTCCGCAAGAAAGGCTTCACCAACATTCGTGCTGTGGACAAGAAGCCCCTCTATGAGTGGTATCTCTCCGTGCCAGGTGTCGAAAGCCTCTGCCTGGACGTAAGCAACGAAGACAACTGCCATCGCGTCTGCGAAGGCGCGGTCGAAGTCTATAATCTCGCCGCCGACATGGGCGGCATGGGCTTCATAGAGAAATTCCGTGTCGAGTGTTTGCGCTCAATTCTGGTCAACACGCACATGATCGAGGCAGCCTACAAGGCTGGTGCGCGGCGCTATTTCTTCTCCAGTTCCGCCTGCGCCTACAACACGCTGTTGCAAAAAGACCCGAAGGTCCGCGCACTCAAGGAATCCGACGCCTACCCAGCAATGGCCGAACGCGGCTACGGTTGGGAAAAACTCGTCAGCGAAATGTTCTGTGAAGAATACTGGCACGAGCGAGGGATGAAGACCGCCATCGCCCGCTTTCACAATGTCTATGGGCCGCACGGCACATGGGACGGCGGACGCGAGAAAGCTCCCGCCGCCATCTGCCGCAAAGTCATCGAAGCGCTGGACAAGAAGGACCTCAGCATCAAAATCTGGGGCACGGGTGAACAAACGCGGAGCTTCATGTTCATTGATGATTGCGTGAAGGGCATTGACATGATCACGCACACCGACGCGCTCATCGCCACGCCGATCAATCTCGGCTCGAACGAACTCGTTTCCATCAACGAACTTGTCTCCAAGGTGGAACGCATCGCCGGTGTGAAGCTCAAGCGCGAATACCAACTCGACGCGCCCAAAGGCGTGGCCGGTCGCAACTCCGACAACACCTTCATCAAGAAAATGCTCAAGTGGGAGCCGAACACCACACTGGATAAAGGTCTCGCCGCCACCTACAAGTGGATCGGTGAACAATACCAGGCCCGGAAGAAAGGCAAGCGCGTGGTGGAGTAATCGGCCGAAAAT
>JABFSR010000031.1 GCA_013140495.1 Verrucomicrobiota bacterium | reverse complement strand
CGGTGATTTTATTGCTGCTGGCGGTGGCCGTGGGTGCGCCAATTGCCGCCTTCAAGTTGAATCGTGAACGGCTCCGATCCCAGCAGGTCGCCTCGTTCCTCAAGGATATGTTCACCAGTTTCGGCCCGTCTGCGCTGGGGCAGGACACAACCGTCATGCGGGGGATTCTTCACACGACCGCCGAGCGCGTCGGCAGGGACCTTGCCGGGCAGCCCGAGGTGGAAACGGAATTGCGCGACATCCTCGGCCAGACTTATAGGGAACTGGCACTTTACAAACAAATGGAGGAAATGGCCCGCGAAAATTTGCGATTCAGTCAGTCGCACTGGGGTGGGGAGCATCTGGCCGTGGCTGCCGCGCTCCAACAGCTCGGCGAAGCAATGACTTTACAGGGCAATCATGCCACCGCTGCGACTTACCTGCGTCAGGCCCTGGCATTGGAGCGGAAACTCGTTGGAAACGAGCATCCAGCCGTGGCCAATACGCTCGAGACATTGGCCTTGGCGCTCAAACGTCAGAAGCAACCGCATCTTGTGAACGAGGCCGAAAAGATGGCCCGCGAGGCCTTGGCGATTCAGCGAAAACTGTTTGGCAACGAACACGCATACGTGGCCAATTCGCTCTACAATCTGGGCCTGGTTCTGCGCACGGCCGGCAAGCTCGCGGAGGCGGAGAGCGCGCATAAAGAAGCGCTGGGGTTGCAGCGAAAGCTCTTCGGCAACGAATCCACTGCCGTGGCCGAGTCGCTCAATTCCCTGGCGGCTGTGCTGCATCATGAGGGCAAACTGGCCGAATCCGAAGCCGTGAATCGTGAGGCTCTGGCGATTTATATCAAGTTGTTTGGTAAAGAGCATCAGTTCGTGGCCAACGCGCTCGGGACGCTCGCCACGACTTTGGTCGATCAACACAAGAACGCCGAGGCGGAGAGGATGTTAAAGGACGTGCTGACGCCAGCCTTCGCGAGCCGTCCGCAGAGCGCCACTTTTTTCCGCGTTAGAGCTGGCCTTTTTGCCAGTCAAGGCCGGTGGATCGAGGCGTCTGCTGATGCATCCAAGGTGGTTCAATTCGAGCCAGCCAAGCAATGGGGTTATCAAGCGCTCACCCTGCTGCTGGTGGCGAGTGGAGACTTGGAGCGCTACCGCCACGTCTGCGCCACAAATCTCGACCGGTTCAAGTCCACAAAAGACGCCGATATTGCTGCACAGGTTGCCAGGACGTGCCTGATCCTTCCTTCGTCTGGCGCAGACTTGGAGGCTGTTGATGCACTGGCAGAAACCGCAATTTCGATGGAAGAAGACAACCGTTTCCACCATGTTTTCCAATTTACAAAAGGCCTGGCTGATTATCGGCAGGGACGACTCTCAAGTGCTGTGGAGTGGATGCAAAAGATATTGATCCAGACAGAACCCGATGCCCTCCGGGATGCAAAGGCCTGCGCAGTGCTCGCGATGGCTCAACATCAATTGCACCAACTCGATGAAGCTAGGAATTTCTTGCGCGAGGCCAGGATTGCACAGTCAAAATGGCCCAATGTGGAAAACCTCGATTTACGCAGTAACTGGAGAGACTGGATTATGGCTCAGGCATTGGTGGAGGAAGCCGGGGTTTTGATTGAAGGGCCCGCCAGCAGAACCAACCCATTTGGAACGAAGAGCCCCCAGTAGAGAGGAAATCTCCTCGCCGTCTGCGGGGAGGACGTAGAAGCCAGACATGGTGCGGCATGAAAGGTGGGTTTGAAGCGAAGCACCAACTTCCAGGGAAGCTCGAACCCCCAAACCCCAATCGGCGTGGCGCTCACGAATGTTCCAACACGAAACTGTTTCCCTCCAAGCAGCCATCGGTGTTGCTGAATCCTGGCTTGGTTATTGGTGTGAGGAAATTCTCCGCCGCTTGGACTTTTTGGTGCTTTTCACCTCTAAAACACCATCGAAATCTGGGGAGAATCATTATTTTCAAATTAAACGCAGATTTCTTGTAACCTCGTCCCAAATTTGTTGTAGCACACCTGTGATGGGCAAAAGGTCATTGAGACCTATGCTTACGATTCGTTGACCTCGAAGAGAGGCAGCTTTTCCGCCTGCGCTAGGCTTGATAGTAGGTTGGCAGGCGAATTGCGTAAATGGGTCTGCGCAAGTCGCATGGCGCGCGGAATGCCCCGCACACTAATAGGCTTGGTGTGCGGGGTTTTTCTTACAAACAAATGGGTGCAAATCAAGTGTCGGATTGTGGCGACCGGGGTGAAATCGCCCAGAACTGGGCTTGATCATCGTCTGCGCGCACATAGCCTTGGTGGGAATGTATCCAACGCGAAATAGATTCTCTCTCACGCACAAGGTGTCTGCGCCAATCTTTAATCCGTTGAAAAAGCAGGTGCTGACGGTGATCACAATCGTGGCCATCGTGTTTTGTTGGTCGGGTTGTTCCTCAAGATCCACGATGAAGCGGGAAGCCTCGCGCGCAGTAGGCCCTGACAAAAACAATCTTGTCGTTCCAAACAAACCCGGGTTGATTGCTGTTACCAATCCGACACCGGGTTGGGTTGACTACACCGTTCAGCGCGTGAATGGTTCTGCGGGGCGCGATTCCCTGCCAGCTCTTTTCCAGCTCGTCACTGCCACGTGGGGGCACGAAAATGCGCAGATGCCCAACATTGTCTATATGCCCGAGAAACGGCGGCTGCTCATGACGATTGAATACGGCCCGCCAACTGTGCGCACCGTTGTGATTGACAGCGATGACTTCGGCGCAACCTGGAGTCAACGGCGGTGGTTGCACACCGATGCCCAAGGTAAGCCCGATGTTGGGATCACGGCAGGTCTCACTTACTTGGGAAATGGATTCCTCACCACCAGTCCCGAATCAGGCACGCGCTACTTCAGTCGCGACTACGGCCTGTCCTGGAACGAAACTGCACCTGTGCCAAAGGGCGCGAATGGCCGCGATCTTTATCATTGGGATCCGCTGTTGGTGGATCGCAACAAGTCCGGTCAGATTGTTCGACTTTCTGAAACTCGGTGGAATGAAACCGGCGCGAAGCGCAACGATCCCGCGAGCAAATACTCCCAGGCTTATTTCTGGTCCAGCACCGACCTCGGAAAGTCCTGGAGCGAAGAAGCAATCGTTCCTGCCTGGCATGGCGTAAACGAAGTTGCTCTGATCCGCGCAGGCAATGGAGACATCGTGGCTGCTTGTCGCACCGACAATCCGGTGCGGTTTGTCGGCGAACTCGACATGTATTCCGGGTTGGGTATTTCAATCTCAAGTGACAACGGCGCGAGCTGGTCCACGCTGAACCACCTTTACGAATACGGACGTCATCACCCAAGTCTGGTCGTGCTCCCCAACGGCCACATCGTGATGACATACGTTGTGCGGATCGGTTACACAGACGCCAGGGACGGCCACCCGCGCTTTGGAATCGAAGCGGTGATCAGCAAGGATAACGGTCGGACCTGGGATCTCGATCACAAGTATATTCTCGCCTATTGGACTGGGCAGGTGACCGGGCGCAACTCGTGGTGGGGACTGAGTCAAACCACTTCCACCATTCTGTTGCCGGACGGCTCATTGCTGACAACGTTTGGCACCGGTTTTCGCAACGAATCTTCGCAGCCGTTGTGCAAAATGGACGTTGGACTCGTGAAGTGGCGCGTCAGCAACAAAGCCGTCAATTCCGACCGGACGATTCGTGATGCTCCGTTCGACTCGGACCTGCGCAACAAGTTCGACCCGGAGAAATAATTTCATCCTGCGGTGTTCATCCCTCAACAGCCAAGGATTCGCCACCAGCGGGATCATGATATACAAC
>JABFSR010000238.1 GCA_013140495.1 Verrucomicrobiota bacterium | reverse complement strand
TCCCACGAGTCATCAACCCCAGAAATACACCGGGCCGTCTGCAGCCGCAGTGCTCGCGCAGCGCAAGCAGTTCATGAATCCCGGCATCTTCCTCTACTACAAAAACCCGATCATGTTCGTGGAGGGAAAAATGCAATACATCTGGGACGACACCGGCAAGCGTTACCTGGATGGCTTGGGCGGCATCGTGACCATCAGCGTCGGCCATTGCCATCCGCATGTGCTGGCTGCTGCGCAAAAGCAGAATGAAACACTCCAGCACTCAACCACGATTTATCTGCACCCGAACGTTGGCGCGTTTGCCGAGAAGCTTGCCTCCAAGATGCCCGGTGACCTGAAGGTCTGTTACTTCGTCAATTCCGGTTCGGAGGCGAACGATCTTGCCCTGCTGATGGCGCGTGCGTCCACGGGCAACTTCGACATGATCGCGTTGCGCAATGCGTACCACGGCGGCAACGCCTCCGGCATGGGCCTTACCGCACACAGCACGTGGAAATACAATGTGCCGCACAGTTTTGGTGTGCATCACGCCATTGCACCGTATCCATATCGTGGACCTTACGGCTACGACGATGCAAACGCCGGAAAGAAGTACGCGGACGATGTCAAAAACCTGATTGATTACGCCACACCGGGCAAGCTGGCCGGGTTCATCGCTGAGTCCATCCAGGGTGTTGGCGGATTTGTGGAATTTCCGGAGGGCTATCTCAATCATACCTACGAACACGTCCGCGCTGCGGGCGGCGTGTGCATTGCGGACGAAGTGCAGACCGGTTTTGGCAGGACGGGCACGCACTTCTGGGGATTTGAAACGCAGGACGTGATTCCAGACATCGTCACGATGGCCAAAGGCATTGGCAACGGTTGTCCACTTGCGGCGGTTGTCACCACGCAGAAGATTGCGCAATCACTCGTCGGCAAGGTCCACTTTAATACGTTCGGCGGAAACCCCGTGGTCAGCGCGATTGGCAAGGCGGTGCTCGAAGTCATCGAGAATGAAAAATTGCAGGAGAACTCGCTCAAGATGGGCGCGCGAATCAAAGGCGGTCTGGAGAAGTTGAAATCCAAATACAAGCTGATCGGCGACGTGCGCGGCAAGGGCTTGATGATCGGCGTCGAAATGGTCAAAGACCCGGTGACCAAAGAACCTGCCAAGGCCGAGTGCGCCGAAGTGCTCGAACGTGCGCGCGAGATGGGATTGCTGATCGGCAAAGGCGGATTGTGGGGACAAACCATCCGGTTCGCTCCCCCCATGTGCATCAATCAGGCGGACACGGACTTCATCATCGAGGTGTTTGACGCGGCGTTTGAGGGGCTGTGATCAAAGCAGGTTGACGGAAAAAAGTTGCAAAGGTTTCTTGGCCAGGCGTCCTCGTCATGACCTGCACGCGTCTGGCTCAACGCGGAACTTCAGCCGCAGCCGGTGCTTTGATCGCAGCGGGCTGAGTCTGGCTCTTCGAACTCACGTCCCTGAATACAGTCTTCTTCTTGCTTGCGTCAGCTTTCTTGCTCTCTTCCTTCTCGAGTTCGGCTTCTGCGGCTCTGACGCCGGGCATGCGGGCCTTCTCAATATCAGTATGCATTGCCGCCTCTTCGGGAGTTCTGAGCACCGTGGGTTTCATCAAAACCACAAGTTCGGAGCGACCTTTCTTGGTTGAACTGCTTGAGAAAAGTTTTCCGATAAGAGGAATGTCCTTCAACAGCGGCACTCCGGACTTTGACCCGCTGGAACTATCACGAATGAATCCGCCGAGCATGATGGTTTCCCCGTTCTTGACGGCAACTTCTGCTTCCAGACTGCGCTTGGTTGTGTTGGGCACCTCGCCAACGCCGGTGAGGATGGTGACACCGCTGATTTCGTTGATCTCCTGCTGGATTTCCATCACGACAAGTCCGTCCGTGTTGATGTAAGGTGTGATGTCCAGGCGAATGCCGACTTCCAACTGTTGATAGGACGATGAAGGACTGCCGCCGAAACCGCCGCCGTAATAGGTCGAGCTTACGGTGGGTCGCGTCTCACCCAAGAAGATTGAACCTTTCTTGGCGTGCGATGTCATGATGCGGGGTTTTTGGATGACATTGATGCGCGAATCGGTCGCCGCCGCCTGCAAGGCGATGTCAAAAGTCGGGCCTATGCCAACTTGACCAAAATAGCTCGAACCAGCGGGCAGATTGCTGGCAGTTGAGCCGAGGAAATCAAAAAAGGACTGACCGTTGTTGAAGCCGCCGACGCCGAGAGCACGGCTGTTGGTCGCGCTTCTCCCGTCAAACGCTTTTTGTCGCTGTTGTGCGGATACGCCGAGATTCCAGTCATGGTTGAGCGAGACGTCCATGATGATGGTTTCGATCATCACCTGTGCCAGAACAATGTCGAGCTTGCTGATGATTGACTTGATCGTGGTCATGTCGTTTGTGGATGCGAACACAAGCAGGGAATTCGCCCGCACGTCCGCAATGATCTTGTTCGCTCCAATGAGCTGGATGTCACCGCCGCCACCGCCAGGGGACGACGCGCGGTTGACAATATCGTTGATGCGTTGACTGAAATTCGCTGTCGAGGACGGAACTCCCGTCGTCGGTTGGCCGGGTGCGCCGAAGGGTGTGGTGTTACGCGAGCCGAAACCACCCGTCGTTCCCGTGCGCCCTGACATACCAGTGCCGCCTGTTCCACCTGACGAGCGTGTTCCGAAAGTGCCTCCACCACCGCCGCCGCTGATGCTGTTCAACGCGCTTGCGATGTCCTCGGCCTTGGCAAACTTGATCGGGATGACTTCGGAAACGATTTCCGCCGGGATGTTCACGTCAATTCTCTCGATCAACTCCAACATGCGTTTCACGTTTTCCTCATTATCACGAAGGATGAGCATGTAGGTGCTGTCAATGGCCTGCGCTACAGGCATCCCGGGTGTGCCAAAGGGTGTCAGTAAAGGCACCATCTCAGTCGGCTTGGCATATTTCAATTGCACGATGTGCGTCGTGAATGTTCCCAATTCGTTCATGTTCGTCGAAGATCGGGAGTCGGGCCGGCCTGCCGCGGCGCCTGCCGTCGTCGTGGGAACGATCTTCAGAATCTTGTCACCGGACTTGATCAGAGCGATGCCGTTCATAGCCAGGGCAGCTTCGAGAACCTGCATCACTTCGCTTCTTGTCAGCGGCGTCTGCTGAATCAGCGTTACGGTGGCCTTGCTGAGATCGGGAAGTTTCGGATCGCGCAACATGGTGCGCCCGGAAAACTGCCCGTATAGATCGAGCACTTTTTCCACCGGGGCGGCGGGAAATTGCATCGTGCCGGGCGGAAAGATATCTTCCTGTGTTGTGCCGGGTGTGGGTGGTGTGACGCCGGGAGCAACCGCTGGCTGTGCGGCGGCCGGCGCGGGTGCGGCGGCGTTCGGAGAGGTTGTTGGAGCGGCACCGGGCTGGGGTGCGACCGGTGCGGCTGCGCCTGCGTCAGCAGCAGCCGGGGTGATTGGATTACGAGCTGGTTTGGGGAGCGTCCGATTGGTGCGCGCACTCATCGAGCGGATGAGAGGACTCTCCGGCGGGACGGTTTTTGATTCGGGCGCGGGCGAAGCTCCCGGCGGCGGTGGATTTTGTGCGAGGGCCGGCATCACAAGGGCGAGCGCGGCGAGAATTTTGAGAAATGTTTTCACGGTGATTTCTTTGTTGGCGTTAAAGGCTTGGTCGCAGGGGCGGCGGCGGGTTTTGCTGCAGGCTTGGCTGCCGGGGCAGGTTCGGTTTTCCTGACCGCGGGCGCATTGGTTGGCGTGGCGAGTTTGGGTGGTGGCGGAGTTTTTTTCTGGTAACTCGCCACAAGTTTCATATTGGCGGTGAGGCCCGAGCGCTGTGCGTCCGCAGGGCGCAACGAAATATCACGCACACGGATGAGCGATGCGCCCTCGCCCAGGTTGAAGAGAAAGTCCACGAGATTTTCTTCACCCGCATTGACTGTGAGTGCCTGAGCTTTCTCGAAAAAATTCACATTGGTTTTGCCCGGCTGTGATCTGTTGTCGATTATGTTGACGCGCGAGGCGGCGGCCTGCCGCTGAATGGTAAGCGCAAAATCCACTCCTTGATCCTCCTGGGCCACCACCGCTCCAGCAGCTCCCAAAATGAGAATGTTAGTCCTGTAAAATGGAGATTTGTCTATTTCCGTCTTGAAAACGTCGAGCGTTTTCTCCGCTTTTGCGCGCCGGGCAGTGATCTCATCCCATTGCTTGAACATCGGTCGCACGACGAACAGTGTGAAGATGATGAGCGCGAGAATGACAAAGAAGAAAAAGACGCGGCGCTCGAACGAGGTGAGTCTAGCGTAGATTTCTTTCACAGGCCCTCCACGCGTTTGAGGTCCAGGCTGAAACTCCAGCCCGCGACATTGCCCGGCGGTATGCTGTGATTCTGGAAGGAATCACCTCCCACGGCCTCGAACAGCGCCTCGCCATTCACTTTGGCCTTGCGCAACTCCGAACTGAACGTCAGCACATCGGTGATCTTGTCCAGAGGCGCGGTGCCCGACAATGCGAGCCGGCGTCCGTCCTGAAAGCTGATGCTGTCCAGTTGTGTGTCCTGTGGTAGCCGCTCGGACACGGCCTTCCAGCAATCGAGCGCGGCGAATTTCAAATCCTGCCTCACTTTCAAAACCTGGTAGAGTTCACGTTCGCGAATCGCGTTCGTGTAACTCTGGCTTGTGTTGCGAACCCGATCCTCGATCTGACCGACACGATAATCCCTGACGCTCAGCGTGGCGAAATAGGCCACGACCAGCAGGAGGTAAACGACACCGATGCTCAACAGCCCTCGCGACCATAGGCGATCTATGAAAAGGTCCCGGTAGCGGGCGGAGAATTCCGCCGGGAGCAGATTCATCTTGGGATCAGCCTTTGCAGCGCGTTGAGCGGTGAGTGCGGCGAGTTGGACGGTCGGTGGCGGAGTGATGATCTTGATCGGCTGATCCACGGCCTGACGAAGTGGTGTCTCCCAATCCGCGACGTTACCGCCTTCCGCCACGAGATGCCACGCGGGTGGCGACGTGAGCCAGCCTTCGAGTTCGCCAGCCCAGGTCATTTGCGAAAGTTGTTCCTTGAGCGCGGCGATGCGGTCGTCGGTGGCGGGCATCGTGACGATGTTTATGTTCTGCAACATGCCACCGTACCACCACGCAACGAGCGCGCTTCCGTGCGCGCCGAGTGCTGCGGGGAAAAGCCACGCACCATCACCGTCGGGCTTGGTGGATTGCAACAAATCAAACGCGCCGAGTTCGAGGCGGTCGGCCATGAAACCCTGAGCCTCCAACTGGCCGAGATAAACCTCCACGGCCTTACGCTCGGCGAGAATGATCACAAGCGTTTGAAGGCTGGTGGTTGTTTCGGTGCCGTCAGAAGATTTTGTCTTGGGTTGAGTCTCACCGAACTGCTCCACCGTCCATACAACCTGGCCGACGGGTATTGGCGAAAGTTTTTCCAACTGAAATTCCACCATCGAGAGCGTCTCGGCAAAACTTGCCGAGGGCAGGTGAATGACGCGGATGAAAACACTGTCCACCGGGAGCCAGGCGACGTTGAGCCGGGGCTGGAAAAGATTGGACCAGCTTTTTTCCACGGTGCCCGCGGGTGGTTTCTGGTCGGCGGGAACGTTGTGTTCGCGACCAAGGTTGAATCCGCCCTTGCGCGCGTCGAACTGCCAGAGCCGCCGGCCTTCGGGGGCATCGTGGTAAATGTTGCAGGTGTTCCAGCGGGACATGATCAGGAAATGGAGTGGTGGAGTGATGGGGAAATGGGAGCACCCGGAGTCCCAACGCTCCAGCACTCCAACACTCCATTCTTGGAATTGTTGGTCTTCATGTTTTCTGGGTCTTCATCCAAGTGCCGTTTTTTTCACTGTCCCCAGCGCGTCGAGATGTTCTTCGATCTGGGTAACGCGAAGGATTTCCTCAATTGTCGTCACGCCGTTGCGAACCTTGTTCCAGCCGTCGTCACGCAATGTTCTCATGCCTTGTTCAATCGCCCGCTGCGCGATGGTTGAAGATGCCGCGCGTCCCAGCACATGCGGACGCAGTTGTTCGGTGAGAACCAGCAGTTCGTAGATGGCGAGGCGTCCCTGATAGCCAAGCTGCCGGCATTCTTCGCAGCCGGTGCCGCGCATGAATTTCGTCGTTGCGACATCAGCTTCAGGAAAACCGATCTTTTTCAGATAGTCTCTTTCCACCTTCTGTTCGGTCTTGCAGTGCGGACAGATTGTGCGAACGAGACGTTGGGCCATGACGGCTTCAACCGACGATGCCACAAGGAACGGCTCGATACCCATGTCAATCAAGCGTGTGAACGCACTCGGCGCGTCGTTCGTGTGCAGCGTGGAGAAAACCAGGTGGCCCGTGAGCGACGCGCGGATGGCGATCTCCGCCGTTTCAAGGTCGCGAATTTCGCCGACCATGATCACGTTCGGGTCCTGGCGCAAAATGTGGCGCAAGCCCATCGCGAAGGTCAGGCCGATCTCCGGGCGCACGGCAATCTGGTTGATCCCTTTGAGTTCGTATTCGACCGGCTCTTCAACCGTGATGATGCGTTTCTGGATCGAGTTGATCGTCGAGAGCATCGCGTAGAGCGACGTGGATTTGCCCGAGCCGGTCGGGCCGGTGACGAGCAGAATGCCGTGCGGCTTGATGATGATCTCGCGAATGGCGGTTTCGTCCTTGGGTGAGAAACCCAACTTGTCGAGGCTGAGAAAAATCTTTCCACGCGAGAGAAGGCGGAGCGAAACAGATTCGCCATAGACTGTCGGCACGGTGGAGACACGGATGTCAATTTCCTCGCCCTTGATGCGAACGTTGATGCGGCCGTCCTGCGGCAGGCGTTTTTCAGAAATGTTCATTCCGCTCATCACCTTGATGCGCGAAATGATCGCGGCCTGAAACCGTTTCAACTGTGGCGGCATTGGAGTCTGATGCAGAATGCCGTCAATGCGGTAACGGATGCGCAACTCGTCCTCCTGCGGCTCGAGATGAATGTCCGTGGCACGGTCCTTGTAAGCTTCCCAGATGACCTGGTTGACGAACTTGATGACGCTGGCCTCCTGGTCGCCCTCGGTGATTTCCTTGTCTGTGGGCAGTTCGAGATCCATTGCGGTTTCCTCGTCCATCTCGTCGAGGGTTTCCGCACCGACGCCATAATACTTCTTGAGTGCCTTCTCGATCTCGGCGCGGGGCGCGAGCGCGAAGTTCACCGGACCGTGGGCGTCGAAGCGCACGGCATTGAGCATGGCGGTGTCAAACGGATTGCTGACGACGACCTGGACCGAGCCGTCCTTGAAGGCGGTGGGCAGGACGTTGTATTGGAAGGCGACCTTGGTGGAAATTTTCGTGCGCGCCTCGTTCTCGACGGCGAGCTTGTTGAGTTCGAGAAATGGCCAGTTCAGTGCGATGGCGAGCCGCTGGAGAAACGTATCCTCTGCCACGCCGCGCTCACGGCAAAGGAAGGCTAGAAACGATTCCTGAGAACCGTTGTCCGCAGCCACCTGCCACGCCTTGCGCAATTCATCGAACTGGGCGGATTCAACCCCGACCACGGACGCGAACAGACTTTTTACTGAATTGAATGCCATGAAATCTCGGCTACTTCTCTGCCTTTGAACTCCGGAGCGTAAAAAAAGTTGCGCCAAGGGTCAAAGCATTAAAAGATTGCTGGCGTTGAAAGTGGCGGTGATTACGCGGTTTCTTAATCGTAGTCTTGATCTTTTTCTAAAACTCCCCGTCTCTGGGGAAGGGATCAAGATCAAGAAGAAGGTCGGGATTAAGAACTGAGATTGAATGCCGCTCCGGTTGGACAAATAAATTGCCCGCTCAAAAATGAATCTCTACGCAACCATTACCGTCATCGGCCGGGATCAATCCGGCGTCATCGCCCGCGTCACCAGTTTCCTGTTCGTGCAGAAGGCGAACATTGAAGGACTGGAGGAAAAGGTCACGCGCGGCCAGTTCGGCATGACCATCCAGGCTTCGTGGAGCGCGAACGAATGCAGTGTGCCCGCAATCCGCGCCGGTCTGTCAGATATCGGACGCGCTCTCGGCATGGAAATCAAAATCCGTTTCATCGAGCCAAGCCGTCGCCAACGATTCGCGATCATGGTTACGCGGGAGACGCATTGTTTCGACGCGATCATGGCGGGCGTTCGCAACGGTCAGATCAAGGCCGACCCATGCGTGGTGATCGCGAATCATCCCGACCTCGAACCGCTCGCCCGCAAGCACAAGCTGCCATTCGTGCATGTGCCGTGGACAGATCGCGTGAAGGCGGAGAAGCGTGCATTGCATGTTCTGGAAAAGCACGAGGCGGACTTCGTGGTGCTGGCGCGGTTCATGAAAATTCTCTCGCCCACGTTCGTCTGGCGTTACAAAAACAAGATCATCAACATCCATCCGTCATTGCTGCCGAGCTTTCCTGGGCCGAGTGCGTACCGCCAGGCGTATGAACACGGCGTAAAGATTGTCGGTGTCACGTCGCACTTCGTCAGCATGGCTTTGGACGAAGGGCCGATCATAGCGCAGGCGAGCTTTGAAGTGCGCTCGGGGATGGACATCAAGGAGATCATTACTGCTGGACAGCGACTCGAATCCAAAGTGTTGGTTAAGGCCATAAAACTCTACCTCACCAAAAGGCTGGATGTTTATTGGGGCACGGTGAAGGAGGTGTGAGGTTCAATGGCGGAACGCGGACCGCCGAGTCCGCGCGTTCCTGATTCCCCTGCCAATCATTCCCCTGCCTTCACCGCCAAGAAGCTGAAGGCAAGGCAGGGGAATGATTGGCAGGGGAATGAATTGAACGTTTTTTTCTGTTGTTCATGCGAAAGCCAGCCTGCAGATTTCGCAAGTTTTTTTGGGGAAGTGTGTGGATGGGTGACGGCAAGCCTGGGAGCGCCGGCATCCTTGCCGGCGTGTTTCAAAATGAGAGCGACGCAATACTCACCAGCCATTCGCCGGCAAGGATGCCAGCGCTCCCAGGTCTGACTGCCACTCCCAGTAGCAATCAGTCCGCCCTCACCCGCTTTTTAATCACAACCAGAACTTGGATTGAATTTGCGGTAGTGGGCTACTTTGGCGCGAGCATGGCTGCTTCTTTCATAATTTCGGGCAGCCAGCTTACCGTGAAGTCAGCGGTGATGTTGCAGGCGGTGCATTGGTAAGGCATGTGTCGTTTCATAGAAACCATCGGCCCACGGCATTTCCAGCAATAGACTGCATCCTCAATTACTCCGGTTGGAAGGCGACGGAAAAGAACTCCGCGATACTTGATAAATTCGTTCGGGGGCGCCGCAGTTTTGAGCTTTTCTCTAAGGTCGCGTATCTCCTCTTTCAGGCTTCCATTTTCGGACTGAAGGTCAGCCACTTTCTTTTCCAGTCCCTCACGCTGCTCGCGAAGAAGCGCAATATGATCTCCGCGCACAGTGGCGCTGCCATGCTCAACAATGAGTCTCTCCAAGTCATCAAGGATTGGGATAGCCATACCTCAGAAAGTAAACGGGATGTTTAACAATAATTCAATCCTGAATCAGCGCCACGACTTCTGCCAGTGTCCAAACGTGATCAGTCAAACCGGCTTCCATTGCCGGGGTGACTCGCAAGGTCTGGTGAACACGGCAGAAGTTGTAGTTCATAAAGTGGATTGCTGCGGCGTGTTTGTGGTTCTCCAGCTTCTTGCTGAAAGCGTTGGTCAACCGGGTGAATCGGCGGTTGCTCATGCGGAGCGTGAGGTTCTGGCGTTCGACGTGGCTGGTGGAGATCAGCGTTTTGTCCGGGCTACCCATGATGCACTTCTTGCGGGCACCAGTGCAAACGGGCGGCGAGTAACGCACTTCGCCAGTGCCTATCTCATTCCCATAGAGTTTGACCAGTTGTGCGTAGTCAATTTCTGCGCCAAACGCGCCTTCAACGGCTTCAACGTAGGCTTTCAGGCCGTCGCTGGTGAGTTGGACGCGCCCGGCAAGGCGTTCGGCAAGGTCGTTGATGAACTGGTAAGCATCGGGCGCCCCGCGCTTGCCGATGTGCCAGCAGGGTATCAGCTTGGTTTCGGCATCAATGGCAACCCATGTCCAAGTGTCGCCGACTTCGCCGTTCTCCTTCATGTCCTGCGGCACGTTTTTTTGCTTGGCGTAGGTGAAGCTCCAAATCTCATCCACTTGGAGCAGCTTGCAGTTGAGGTTGCGCATGGCCTTGTCCAAGTAGTCGGCGCAGGCCGTGCCCGCGCTGACAAGCATACGCTCGACGGTTTTCTTGGCCGCTCCGGTCAAGCGGCTGGTGCTGCGCATGGAACAGCCTTCAACAAGGCAGTTGAGGATTTGAGCGCGTTTATCTATGGCAAGAATGTTCATGGCTTTTACTCGTTGACTAATTGTTTAACACAAAGTAATCTGTTGTC
This sequence comes from Verrucomicrobiota bacterium, assembly GCA_013140495.1. Lineage (GTDB taxonomy): Bacteria > Verrucomicrobiota > Verrucomicrobiia > Limisphaerales > JADLHS01 > JADLHS01. The sequence continues at coordinate 4,311 of JABFSR010000238.1, read as the reverse complement.
AACTTATTCGTTTAACAAAAATGAAAGCAAAGAAACTAGGCCGTCCGAAGCTCGCCAAGGGCGAGTTCAAGGGTGTGTTGATCGGTGCCCGGTTCGCTCCGGAAGAAGCGAAACAGGTTCACGATGCGGTCAAACGCTCCGGGCTGGTAAAGTCCGGTTGGATACGAAACACCTTGCTTGGAGCGGCCAAGTAAATGAGATTTCAGGCAGCGCAGTGGAGCTAGAGGGGATTGGACCCTCGGTGTGCAGAGTTACAGTCCGCCACCGTCACCAGACTAGCCCCTTCACCTGCGTCTCTGTCTGTGCCTGCGGGTGGCGTGGCTCCCTCCGTCAAGAGTCACCACGTCACCCGTTTTCTTTGGTTGGCGACCAGTTACGGCGTCACTGGCCCCCGGTTTCTCTTCTCATAAACAAAAAACGAGAAACCACCATCGCTGGTGCGGTTTCTCGTTGCATTAGGACAACAGTTCTAGGGGGTCGCCCTAGAACTAGGGCTAGAAATAATACTCTTGGCTATTATCTGTCAAACAGAATGTGCAGCTTATTTTCGCCGCATTCGCCGTTGAGCAGATTTCGGCGCCTTGATGGGTTGGTTGGATATCGCAATCACGTCGCCAAGGATGGAGTGCATCCTGGTGTTCACATCGTTGGCGCGTTTCTTGGTCGGCTTCTTCATGCGCCCCATTCTACGGAGGACTTGGCCTATGCGTGAATCTTTTTTCAAAGTAGCCCACTACCGAATTTGCTCAAGTCTTGCAAATTTTCGCGACACTGGTTTACTCCGGCCTGAATCGCCATTTCATGAAACCTCAATCGAAAATCCTGCCTTCCGTTTTGATCGTCCTGCTTTGCGTTACGACGCAGGCAGCGCAATTCAAACTTGCCAATCAAACCATGACCGTGCCGGACGGCTTCGAGGTCATGCTGGCCGCCGACACCAACCGCATTCAGCGCCCCGTCAGTGCGAGCTTCGATGACCACGGTCGGCTTTATGTTACTGACTCGTCCGGCTCGAATGACAAGCCGGCTGATCAACTTAAGAATCCGCTGGCCCGCATCCTGTGCTTGCAGGATACCGACGGCGATGGTCGTTTCGACAAGTCGGTTGTGTTTGCTGAACACGTGATGTTCCCGCAGGGTTGCCTGTGGCATGACGGCTGGGTTTACGTGGCCGCGCCGCCGAGCATCTGGCGTTTCAAGGACACAAACGGGGACGGGGTCGCGGACGTGCGGGAAGAATGGTGGAAGGGAAACACGCTCACGGGTTGCGCCAACGATGTTCACGGGCCTTACCTCGGACCAGACGGTTACATCTACTGGACCAAGGGCGCGTTTGCCGAGCAGACACACAAACTCGGCAATGGACGCACGCTGAAGGACAAGGCCGCTCACATTTTCCGCGCGCGGCCTGATGGCTCGGACTTGGACGTGATCATGTCCGGCGGAATGGATAATCCAGTTGAAGTCGCCTTCACGCCCGAGGGCGAGACAATCTTCACCAGCACGTTCATTGATTTCAGCAAGCCTGGTTATCGTGATGGAATTGCCCACGCGGTCTATGGTGGTGTGTTTGGGAAGATTCACGATGTCATCGAGGACGGTCGCGTGAAGCGCGCTGGTCCAGATGTCATGCACCCATTTTATCAAGCCGGTCCTGCCGCTGAGTGTGGCATAGGTCGCTACCAAAGCGACGTGTTCGGTCCGGACTACCGTAACAACTTTTTTGCCACTACGTTCAACTTGCACAAAGTCACCCGTCACATTTTGAAACCGAGCGGCGCTACTTACGCGAGCACCGACAGTGATTTTCTTGTGTCCGACAACGTGGACTTCCATCCAACGGACGTGTTGGAAGATGCCGACGGCAGCCTGCTCGTGGTGGACACGGGCGGCTGGTATAAGCTCTGTTGTCCAAGTTCGCAACTCGCCAAGCCGGACATACTCGGTGCAATCTATCGCGTGCGAAAAGCGGGGGCAGTGAAGTCAACTGACAAAGCGCGCATTGCTGCCTACAAACGGATGGTCAACTCACCCGGCTTGGACCTGAAGAATCCCTCAACCGCTTTGCAACTTTCCGTGTTGACTGCTCCGAAGAGAAATCGTTCCAAGTTTGTCAAAGCTCTTTCCAACTACGGATCGGCGCCGGGAGATTCAAACGCTCACGCAGTCAGAGCTGCCGTCGAGGGTTTGGGTCGCCTGCGTGATAAAAAATCTGTCCCGGCAATTCTGGAGACGCTTGGCCGGGCCAGCAAAGACCTGGTGCTTGAGCAGGCATTGATTCGGGCTTTGATTGACATCGAATCCGCCGGGCCGACGCGTGCCGGTCTCAAAACGGAAAATCCTGCCATTCAACGTGGCGCTCTCATCGCACTCGATCAGATGGATGGCAGCGACCTTAAACCGGACGAAGTCGTGCCTTTCGTCAGTGCCTCCGATGAGCGCCTCCGAGCGGCGGCGAACTGGATTCTCGGTCGCCATCCCAATTGGGGTGGTGAACTGGCAGGATGGTTTCGCCAACGGCTGACGGCTTCGGGACTCGCAACCATCGAGCTCACTGCCTTGGATGGCCAGCTCCATATTCTCACTCATGCCGAAGCTGGCAAGCAGTTGCTTGCCGACGCCATCACGCAGTCCGGTTTCCGCGATGAAACCCGGGTCGCTTCCTTGAATGCAATTGCCGGTGCTGGATCGAAGGAGACGCCTGCAAGCTGGAAGGCGGCGGTGCTGTCCGTTCTCGAAACGAAGAACTCCAGCGCGGTTGCGTCTGCTGTTCGCGCGGCCCGCACCATGAACAGCGACGCTAAGATTATTGCGGCGCTGAGGACACTGGGGCACGACTCCAACCAAACGTCAGCGCTGAGACTCGACGCGATTGCCGCTTTGCCCGCAGGTGCGACATTCGACGCCGTTGAGTTCGACTTTCTGCGCTCCAGCGTGTCGGCGGACAATGCTCCGATCACTCGCAGCACCGTTGCCGGGGTGCTGGCGCAGGCGAAACTCGACGCATCGCAACTCGCTGCGCTCACTGACAACTTGAAGTCCGCCGGGCCGCTCGAATTGAACAAGCTCTGTGGTGCATTTGATGGTGGCGGTGACGACACTCTTGGATCCGCACTGCTTGCCGCTTTGCGCGAATCAAAGAGTGCGAAAGCGCTGCATCCGAGCCAGCTCAAACCACACTTCGCCAAATTTCCCGAGGCCACGCAAAAAAGCGCCAATGAATTTCTGGCGTCACTGGACGTGGATTCCACCAAGCAGGCGGCCAATCTTGAAGCCTTGCTGGCGGAGATCATGTCTCTGCATGGCGACATCCGGCGCGGGCAATTGGTTTTCACGAGTTCCAAAACGGCGTGTGTCACCTGCCACGAGATCGGCTACGTCGGTGGCAAGCTTGGCCCCAGTCTCTCCGGCATCGGGAAAATCCGCACCGAGCGTGATTTGCTCGAAGCCGTGGTGTATCCCAGTGCCAGCTTCGTGCGCAGTTACGAACCGATGACGGTGGTCAACAAGTCTGGCGATGACTTCAGCGGGGTGCTGCGCAAGGATGCTCTCGACGAAGTCGTGCTCGCCACAGGTGCCGAAACCGAAATGCGGATCGCGCGCGCGGACATCGCCGATATGCGACCCGGAAAGCTCTCCGTGATGCCGCAAGGCTTGGACACGCAATTGAGCAAACAGGAACTCGCCGACCTCGTCGTGTTCTTGAAATCCATGAAGTGAGGGGAACGATTCCGTTGAGACTCGAAGCTGCGGAGGTTGTGGCTGCGAGTCCCGTCGCCAGTAGAGATGGTGTCGCGCTCACGCTACTGCGGCGACGAGGGCGTCGCAGCCTCACCGGTCATCGGCACAAAACGAACGGGCAACACGGCGGTTTGCTCGATGCCATTTCCCGTTTTGCGTAACAAGACCAGTTCCTGTTCACCAATGGGACCTACGGGAATAATCATGCGCCCGCTTTCGCGAAGCTGCTCGACAAGCGGTTGCGGTATGTGCTGCGGCGCGCAGGTCACGATGATTCCGTCAAACGGAGCGGCATCGGGCCAGCCTTGAAAGCCGTCTCTGTTGCGAACGGAGATATTCGCAAGCCCGAGACTTTCCACGGTTTCCCTGGCTCGTTCGGCCAGAGGAGAAACAATTTCGATTGTGTAAACATGCGCGACCAGATGTGCCAGCACTGCGGCTTGATAGCCCGAACCTGTTCCTATTTCCAAAATGCGGTCCGAGGGTTTTGTTTGAAGATGCGCGGTCATGAACGCGACAACGTAGGGTTGTGAGATCGTTTGATCGAATCCGATGGGCAGCGCGCGGTCG
>JABFSR010000274.1 GCA_013140495.1 Verrucomicrobiota bacterium | reverse complement strand
CGTGTATTCTTGTGGGTCATGCGGAACCGATCTGCATTGGCGCGATTGAAAAGTTCATCAACGAGTATGCCTTTGCGCATTGTTGTGATGCGACAACAGTCCCTCCCGCGAATGGTTTGCGGGCGGCCGTGGTTGGTTCCGGGCCGGGAAGTCTCGCGTGCGCGGATGAACTTGCCAAGCTTGGCTATGCGGTGACGATCTTCGAATCACAAGCGCAGGCCGGCGGTTTGCTGCTCAATGGCATCCCTGGATTCAAGCTCGAAAAAAGTGTGGTCGAGCGGCGGGTCAACATCCTGCGTCGCCGCGGTGTCAGATTCGAGACGGGCGTGACGGTGGGGGTTCAGGTGCAACTGGGCGAGTTGCAAAGGGATTATCACGCGGTGTTTCTTGGCATTGGCGCGCAGAAGGCGAAACCTCTTGATATTCCCGGCGCAGAGTTGCGCGGTGTGCAAGCGGCGCTGCCTTTCCTGATCCAGAGAAATTCGCCAATGCCGCTCGATATCCCGGTCGTCGAGGTTTCGGGCAGACGCGTGCTGGTGTTGGGCGGCGGTGACACGGCGATGGATTGTCTGCGTACGGCGATCCGCGCCGGAGCAGCGGAGGCGGTGTGTGTTTATCGGCGTGATCTTGCAAACATGCCTGGCAGTCGCAAGGAATATTACAACGCCATTGAAGAGGGCGCTCAGTTTCTTTTCCTTACGAATCCAGTCGCGCTCGAAGCTGACGGCAGCGGTGGTGTGGCAGGAGTTCGTTGCACGCGGATGGAGCTTGGCGAGCCCGATTTTTCCGGGCGGCGCAAACCGCGCGTCGTTCCGGGCTCAGAGTTCACCATCAAAGCCGAACTCGTATTGGTGGCTTATGGATTCGATCCGGTACCCTTTCCTCGAGACAGTGATTTATCCGAAATCGCAGTCAATGACTGGGGTGCAATTCGCGTGGACGAAAACCAGATGACAAGCGTGCCCGGGGTTTTCGCGGGCGGGGACGTGGTGCGCGGCGCAAGTCTGGTGGTGCATGCGGTTCGGGATGGTCGGAGGGCTGCTGCGGGGATTCATCGGCATCTTCAGCCATTGAGGAACTGAAGTTGTGGTGGGTGTTTGGGTCAATTCGTTTTGTCGAGGCTGACATTCTCACGAACTATCGCCACAGTATCCGAAGTTAAAACTGCCGCCTTCCGATCACGACGAAGATTTTTCAAAAAATATATTGCACACCAATTCGCCTTTGCTACTCTCTGCGTCCCTTTCGCCTGAAAAACGAGAGGGCCAGTAAGAATCGCAAGCCGATAACTGATCTCCACAGCGGGGACGGGAATGATGGTTTGCCAGCTCCCTGAGTTGCCCACTGGAAATCATTGCTTTTTATGCCAGTCAAAACATTTAGACCGCTAACGCCGTCTTTGCGCTACGTCTCGTTCGCTGATTTCAGCGACATTACGAAGTCCAAGCCGGAAAAGAGCCTGGTCCGGATTCACAAGCGGACCGGCGGCCGCAATCATTTTGGTCGCGCCACTGCGCGTGGCATCGGCGGCGGTCACAAGCAGAAGGTTCGCCTTGTTGATTTTAAGCGCAACAAGCACGGCGTCGAAGCGACGGTCATCGGAATCGAGTATGATCCGATGCGTTCGGCCCGGCTGGCGTTGCTGGAATACAAGGACGGCGAGAAGCGTTATATCATCGCTCCCGTTGGTGTCACAGTTGGAGCCAAGCTGATGAGCGGTCCGATGGCTCCTCCGGTAATTGGCAACAGTCTCCCGCTCCGGGCGATTCCCCTCGCTTCTTCCATTCACAATATCGAAATGACTCCCGGTCGTGGCGGCCAGATGGTGCGTTCGGCTGGCGGCGCTGCGACTTTGATGTCTCGCGACGAAGGATTCGCGCAGATCAAGCTGCCTTCCGGTGAAATCCGCAGGGCAAATGAAGATTGTTACGCAACCATCGGCCAGGTGGGCAACACCGAGCACGAGAACGTGGTTCTCGGCAAGGCTGGCCGTTCGCGTCACCGCGGCATCCGTCCGATCAGCCGTGGTGTGGCGCGCAACCCGGTTGACCACCCGAACGGTGGCGGTCAGGGCAAGAGCAAGGGCGGTGGCGGTTGGCAGCAGTTGACCTCGCCTTGGGGTTTGCAGGCCAAGGGTTATCGCACGCGCGACAAACATAAAATCTCCAATCGCTTCATCGTGGTCCGCCGCGATGGTGTTCCGATGAAGAACAAGTAAAAGATTATGGGACGTTCGATTAAAAAAGGTCCGTTCGTAGAGGGTCACCTCCTGGAAAAAATCCAGAAGGCGAAGACTACAAACCAGAAGACGCCGATCAAGACATGGTCGCGCCGTTCGATGATCACGCCTGAGTTCGTGGGGCTCACGTTCGCTGTTCACAACGGAAAGATTTTCAACCCCGTCTTCGTGACGGAAAACATGGTGGGCCACCGGCTCGGGGAATTTTCCCTGACGCGCACGTTCAAGAAGCACGGTGCGCACACAGCCAAGGCGGAAGCGAAATAGTATGCAAGTCCACGCGATCATGAAGAACGTGCCGATGTCCGCGCAGAAAATGCGTGAAGTCGTGCGACAGATACAGGGATTGCCCGCGCTTGAGGCGCAGGCGATCTTGAAGTTTGTGTCTCGCAAATCGGCCCGGCTCGTGTCCAAGACACTTGCCTCGGCGATTGCCAATGCCGAAAACAACAACAAGGTCAAGCCCGAGACGCTGCGCGTGAAGGAGGCCGTCGCCGGCACTGCCACTTCCTTACGCCGTTTTACACCCAAGGCGCGTGGCTCGGCAGGCCCGATCATCAAGCGCCGTTGCCACATCAAAATCACAGTTTCCGACGAGTAATATGGGACAAAAAACCAATCCAATCGGCTTGCGTGTCGGGGTCAACCGCGACTGGCGGTCCAAGTGGTACGCGCAGAAAAAAGAATTCGGCCCGCTGCTGACCGAGGACCGTAAAATTCGCGAGATTCTTAAGAAGAAGCTCGAGATGGCCAGTGTGCCGAAGATTTTGATCGAACGCGCCGCGAGCCGTTGCCGCATCACCATCCTCACCGCACGCCCCGGCGTCGTCATCGGTCGCAAGGGTTCTGAAATTGACAAGATCAAGGAAGAACTCAGCAAGATGACGGGCAAGGAGATTTACGTGGACATCATGGAGGTAAAATCTCCGGAGACGGACGCGCAGCTTGTCGCCGAGAACGTCGCTCTTCAGTTGGAACGCCGCGTTTCCTTCCGTCGTGCGATGAAGAAAGCCGTCCAGACGGCGAAAGATTTCGGTGCGGACGGGATCAAGATCCGCTGTGCGGGACGGCTGGGTGGATCGGAAATCGCGCGAGTCGAGAAGTATCACTGGGGACGTGTTCCCCTGCACACACTGCGTGCGAACGTGGACTACGGATTTGCCGAGGCGAACACCGTCTATGGAAAACTTGGCATCAAGTGCTGGGTTTGCAAAGGCGAGAACAAGCCGCAGAAGAAGAATACTGCTGAACAGCAACAGCAGCCGACCGAAGCCGTTGCGAACTGATTTTAGAAAAAGGAATTTCACATGGCAATGCAACCCGCAAAAGTAAAGTTTCGCAAGATGCACCGCGGCAATCGCGCCGGCCTGGCCTACGGCGGCAGCACCGTGGCATTTGGCGAATATGGTTTGATGGCTTTGGAGCGTTGCTGGATGGACAGCAAGCAGATCGAGTCCGCCCGTGTGGCGATTTCCCGGCAGATGAAGCGGCATGGCAAGTTGTGGATACGCATCTTCCCGCAAAAATCGTTCACCAAGAAGCCGCTCGAAACCCGGATGGGCAAGGGCAAGGCTCCGGTCGAAGGCTGGGTGGCGGTTGTGCGTCCGGCCAACATTTTATTTGAAGTGGACGGCGTGACGGAAGCAGTGGCGCGCGAGTGCCTGCGCCTGGCTGCAACGAAGCTGCCGATCAAGACCAAGTTCATCTCGCGCCACAAACGCGGATAAAGAAGAGTTTATGAAGTTTTCAGAAATCAAAGACATGACGCAGATCGAACTCGCGGCCAAGAGCCGGGAGTTGCGCCATGAAATATTCAACCTGCGCCTGCAGCAGGCGAGCGCGCAGCTCGAGAAACCCGCGCGCCTCCGCACCCTGCGCCGCGACATTGCGCGCGTTGAAACCCGCGCCTCGGCATTGCGCAACAAGAAAACGGCTTAAACTGACCTTGTATGGCTGACACAGCAACAACAACGACGACGGTGGAGAAACGCGGCACGCGCAAGGAACGCGTTGGCGACGTGATCTCGAACAAGATGACCAAGACCATTGTGGTGCGCGTTCAACGACGCTTCCCGCATCCGCGGTTCAAGAAGGTCGTCACCGCCTATTCAAAGTTTTACGCGCACGATGAAAAGGCCGAAGCCAAGGTTGGCGACAAGGTGCGCATCGAGGAAACCCGTCCGCTCTCCAAGCTCAAACGCTGGCGGCTCGTGGCTGTGGTCGAAAAAAGCAGCGGCGTTGATCGCGTCGCCGCTTGATATAATTTTATGCTTCAAATCCGCTCTCATCTTGACGTGGCCGACAACTCCGGCGCCAAAGTGGCCTGGAACATCGGCGTGTTGGGTCGCAACCAACGTTATGCCGGCATTGGCGATGTGATCAAAGTTCACATCAAGGAAGCCGCGCCAGACGGAACGGTGAAAAAGGGCGAGGTTCACAACGCCGTCGTCGTCCGCACCCGGCAGATCACCCGTCGCAGCGATGGTTCATATCTGCGGTTTGACAGCAATGCCTGCGTGATTATTGACGCGGAGCAAAACCCCAAGGGCACACGCATCTTCGGACCCGTCGCGCGCGAGTTGCGCGACAAGAAGTTCATGAAGATCATCTCGCTCGCCCCGGAAGTAATTTGAAGTTATGACAACCTGTCACGTTAAGAAAAACGACGAAGTAGTGGTGATGTCCGGCGCCAGCAAGGGCAAGCGCGGACGCATCCTGTCCGTGCTGACCGGCAAGCAGCGCGTGGTGGTGGAAGGTGCGGCCATGATCAAACGCCATACCCGCAAGAGCCAGCAGCATCCGCAGGGTGCCATCATCGAACGCGAAGGCTCGGTTCACTGGTCGAACGTCATGCTCGCGTCCGCCTTCGATGCCCGTGCCTCCAAGCGCAGCGGTGCTGCCAAGGCCTGAAACAATTTTAGAGAAAAGCGTCACGGCAAATCCGTGGCATAAAAAAATGAAAGCAAGACTTTACAACAAGTACGTCAACGAGGTGGTGCCCGCCTTGAAGGTGAAGCACAATTACTCCAACGTCCACCAGGTGCCGCGCCTCGAGAAGATCGTGGTCAACATGGGTATCAGTGCGTCGTTGGAAAAGGGGGCGATTGAGGATGCGGCCAAGGATCTCACAATGATCACGGGCCGCAAACCCGCCATCAGCAAATCGCGTCGCGCTGTCGCGAATTTCAAGTTGCGCGAGAACCAGCCCATCGGCTGCCGCGTCACGCTGCGCAAGGATGCGATGTATGAGTTCTTTGACCGGCTCGTGGCGGTGACTCTACCGCGTATCCGTGACTTCCGTGGTTTGTCGCCGCGCAAGTTTGATGGTCGTGGCAATTATACGTTCGGCATTGGCGATCAGACGATTTTTCCCGAGATCGAACTGGACAAGATCAAACGCCAGCAAGGCATGGACGTGACAATTGTGACCAGCGCTCAGACGGATGCCCAAGCGCTGGATTTGTTGAAGCAGATGGGTTTTCCGTTTGCAGAAAAGTAAGAAGGAATTTTTTATGGCCAAGACATCATGGTTGGAGCGCAACAAGCGCAAGGCGGCAACGGTGAAAAAGTTTGCCGCGAAACGGGCCGAGTTGAAGGCCAAGCGTGATTACGCCGGCCTGGCAAAATTGCCGCGCGACGCCAGCCCAACGCGCCTTGTGAACCGGTGCTCCATGAGCGGTCGCCGCCACGGTTACCTGCGCAAGTTCGCCTGCTCGCGCATGACGTTCCGCGAAGCCGCGCTCAATGGATTGATTCCGGGCGTCGTGAAGGCGAGCTGGTAAGAGGTTAAAGATTAAGAGCAAGACCAAGATTTTGATATGACTGATCCGATTTCTGACATGTTGACCCGCATCCGCAACGCGAGCCGCGCGCTGCTGCCGGTCGTGGAGCTGCCGCACTCCGGCATCAAGGAAAGCATCGCGCAAATCCTGAAGAAGGAAGGCTACGTCAGCGAAGTTGTCGTGGAAGGCAAGACAAAGAAGACGATCAAGATCCGCCTGAAGTACGAAGGCAAGAAGAACGTCATCGAGGGTTTGAAGCGCGTCAGTTCGCCCGGCCTTCGCCGCTACGTCAGTTCCACGGAGATTCCGCGTGTCCTCGGCGGACTCGGAGTGTCTGTGGTTTCGACATCGGAAGGCCTGATGACCGGGACGCAGGCGCGCAAGAAAAACATTGGCGGAGAATTGCTCTGCTACGTCTGGTAAAATTTCACGCAACACGCAACACGATCATGTCACGCATTGGAAAACAACCGATTGCCATTCCCGCCAAGGTAAAGGTGGAGGTGAAGGGGCAGAATATTCTGGTCGAAGGACCGAAGGGCAAGCTCAACTGGGAGCTGCCCAAGCGCACGAGCCTGAAGATTGAGGGCGGCAACATCGTGGTCAGCCGCGATGGTGAAGACGCGCAGGCAAAGGCGTTGCATGGTTTGAGTCGCGCCCTGGTCAACAACATGGTCAAGGGCGTGACTGATGGATTCGTCAAGAAACTTGAAATTCAGGGCGTCGGTTTCAAGGCTGCCGTCACGGGCAAGGTCGTCAACATGAGCCTCGGCTATTCGCATCCGATCAATTACGCCATTCCGGATCAGATCAAGGTGACGGTGGAAGAAAACACCAAGGTCACAATCGAAGGCCCGGACAAACACATCGTCGGCAAGGTCGCCTCCGAACTGCGCGCGTATTATCCGCCCGAGCCTTACAAGGGCAAGGGCGTGCGTTACGCGGGCGAACACGTCCAGCGCAAGGAAGGCAAGACCGTCCAATAATTTTAGGTCACGGCAAAGACCGTGGTCGTTGAAAAAATGCAAACGCAAAAGAAACATCGTCTCAAACAACTCCGTCGCTGGCGCGTGCGCGCCAAGGTCAGCGGTACAAATGAACGTCCCCGCATGGCAGTGTGCTTCACCAGTGCGCACATCTATGTGCAGTTCATTGACGACACCGTCGGCAGGACTCTTGTGGCTGCGTCCACCCGCGCCAAGGAGCTCAAGGGCCAGAAGTTCGCCGCAAATGTGAACAGCGCCAAGACCATCGGCGGCCAGGCTGCAAAGGCGGCAATTGACAAGGGGATCAAGACGGTGGTGTTTGACCGCGGTGGCATGCGTTATCACGGCAAGGTAAAGGCGCTCGCGGATGCGGCGCGCGAAGCTGGACTTAAATTTTAACCAAGCAGGAGAACGATATTGTGGCTGAGGAAAACATCATAGCTGGTGGCGAAGTCAAACCGGAGGCGCAAGCCCAAACCCCGCGCGGTGGCGGTGGCGGTCGTGGGTTCGGCGGTGGCGGCGGACGCGGATTTGGCGGTGGCGGTGGCGGACGCGGCGGTGGACGTCGTCGTTCACCCGGTGAATCTGACACGTCCTTTGACGGCAAGCAGGGCGAGGAACTCATCGAGAAGGTGGTGTTCATCAATCGCTCCTCCAAAGTCGTCAAAGGCGGACGACGTTTCAATTTCAGTGCGCTCGTTGTTGTGGGCGACAAAAAGGGTCGCGTCGGTTACGCGCTCGGCAAGGCTGCGGAAGTGGCCGATGCCATTCGCCGCGGTGGTGAACTGGCCCGACGTCAGATGGTGTCCGTGTCCATCAAGGACTCGACCATTCCGCACGAAGTTTTCTGCGAGTACGATGGTGCTAAAATTCTGCTCCGTCCGGCCTCGCCTGGTACCGGCATCATCGCGGGCAAGACGGTTCGTGCGGTGTTGGAATCCGTGGGCATCCGTGACATCCTCAGCAAGTCACTCGGTTCATCGAACGCGGCAAACGTGGTGAAAGCCACGTTGGATGGCCTGCTTCGGTTGCGCCTCCGTGCTGACATTTACAGGAGCCGCGGCATCGAGATCAGGAAGATCGAAGCACCCGTGGCAACTGCTGCAACCAACTAATTTGATATGCGACTACACGATCTTAAACCACGTCCGGGAGCGAAGCATCGCCGCAAGCGTCTCGGTCAGGGCGAATCCAGCGGTCACGGCAAGACGTCCGGTCGCGGTGGCAAAGGCCAGACCGCGCGGTCCGGCAGTTCCATCCGCATCGGCTTTGAAGGCGGCCAGATGCCGCTCATCCGCCGCATTCCCAAGCGCGGTTTCAACAATGCCCGTTTCACCATTCGCTACGCGCCTGTCAACATCGAGTCGTTGAATGCTTTCGACAACGGTGCGCGTGTGGATGAAGCCGTATTGCGAAGCGTTGGAATCGTCAACGGGCCTGCCGACGGCGTGAAAATACTCGGCGACGGTGAACTGACCAAAAAACTTACCGTGGTTGTGAACGCGTTCAGTGCGTCCGCAAAGTCCAAGATTGAAGCCAAGGGCGGCACCTGTGAAGTGGTGGCTGCGAAGCCTGCGGTCAAGGGTTAACCAGGGAATTCTCAACGACTCATGTTCGGCAACATCGTCCAGACCTTCACCAACTGCTTCCGTATCCCGGAACTCAAGTCGCGCATCTGGTTCACCGTGTTGTTGCTCGCCGTTTGCCGGTTGATCGCGTACGTCCGTGTTCCCTGGCTTGATGGGGCAATCATTGCCGACGCATTCAACAAAGTAGGTGCAGGCGGTGGATTGATGGGGATGGCGAACATGTTCACGGGAAATGCCATTCTCCACGGTAGTGTGGGTGCGCTCGGCATCATGCCATACATCAGCGCCACCATCATCATCCAGTTGTTGACGGCTGTGGTTCCCACATTGAGCAAGCTGGCCCGCGAAGAAGGCGGTCGCGCCAAAATCATTCAATACGGTCGTTATCTGACAGTGCTGCTGTGCATCGTGCAGGGTGGCGCAATGGCGTTTGGCTGGGAGCGTCCGGGGAGTCTTTACAACCAGGGCAACATGGGCCAGTTGGTGCTTGTCAGTCCTGACAACATCTGGTGGTACCGCATCGGCACGGTGATTCTTCTGACCACCGGGACGATGTTGTTGATGTGGCTGGGTGAACAGATCACCGAGCGCGGCATTGGCAACGGTGTATCCCTCGTGATCACCATCGGCATCGTTTCCCGCCTTCCGGTTGCCGCAGGACAGGTATGGCGGTTGTTTTTTCCGCAAGGGGGAGTGCAGGCAACTTTCAATGTCGGCCATGGTGCCGCGCTGTTGCTGCTGTTGCTGGGCGTGATTGCAGGCGTGATAGCGGTGACCCAGGCACAACGGAAAATCCCTGTTCAGTACGCCCAACGCGCCGTGGGCCGGAAAATGTATTCAGGTGGAACGTCCTTTATGCCGTTGCGCGTCAATTACGCCGGCGTGATGCCTGTGATTTTTGCATCGGCCATCCTCACGTTCTTTGGAATGATCGCAAGCCGCGTGGCTGATTGGACAAAGCTGGGTTTGTTTCAACAGATCAACATCGCACTAAGTCGTGGCACCGGACTATACATCGCGGTCTTCGGTCTGATGATTCTGGCATTCTCGTACTTCTGGGTGGCGACACAGTTCAACGAAATCCAGATTGCTGACGATCTCAAAAAGAACGGCGGTTATATTCCTGGAGTTCGACCGGGAATTCCGACCAGCGACTTTTTGCACAACACCATGAGCCGGATCACGCTGGCGGGTGCGTTGATACTCACATTGATTGCCGTGATTCCGATCGTGATGCAGAACGTCCTCAACATTCCACCGGACGTGGCCGACTTTTTTGGCGGCACAACCATTTTGATCACGGTCGGCGTGATGCTGGACACGATGCGGCAGATCGAGTCACACTTGATGATGCGCAACTACGACGGCTTCCTCAAGAAGGGGAAGATTCGCGGGAGGCTCTAGTGTTTTCGTTTTGATCTTAATCTTCATCTTGATTCCGGTTCGGGGAGATTAAGAAAAAGATTAAGAAAAATACCGACATGAGCCTGATCAAGACTGAACACGAGTTGGAGATCATGCGGGCCGCAGGGGCGATTGCGGCGGAAGTGCTCGAAGAGCTTGCCGCGTTCGTCCAGCCGGGCGTGACAACGCGCCAGATGGACGAGTTTGCGGCGGGGCAGATGAAGAAGCGCGGGGCGAAGAGCGCGTTTCTCGGATACCGGAAATATCCGTGTCATCTGTGCCTGTCAGTGAACGATGAAGTGGTTCATGGTCTGGCGAATGACCGGCAGTTGCGCTTTGGCGACATCGTGAGCGTGGACTGCGGCGTGACGTATAAGAATTTTATCGGCGATACGGCAACGACGCTGGCGGTTGGCGGATGCGGAGTTGCGGCACAGCGGTTGATGGACGTGACGCAGCAGGCATTGAGCAAAGGCATCGAGCAGGCCGTGGGCGGGAATCGCGTGGTGGATATTTCTCGGGCGGTGCAGAATTACGTTGAGGGCAACGGTTACAGCGTGGTGCGCGAGTTTGTCGGCCACGGAGTCGGGCGGACGATTCACGAAGAGCCGCAGGTTCCGAATTTTGTGGACGGGGGCGGCAGCCAGAAGCTGCGGCCTGGAATGACGATCGCCATCGAGCCGATGGTGAATGCGGGCAGGCCTGAAGTGAAAATCTTGAAAGACGGCTGGACAGTGGTGACGCAAGATGGTTCACTCTCTGCCCATTTTGAGCATACGGTTTTGATCACCACGGGTGAGCCGGAGATTTTGACATGCGTGGGGAAGATGCCTTTCGCGTTGAAGCCCGCGTGATCGAGGTGATGGCGAACGGCACGTTCCGGGTGGAATTGTCGAATGGCCACCGTCTTCTGGCGTTTGCGACCGCCAGGACGAAGAAGAATTTTGCCGGCATCAAGCCGGGGGACAAAGTGAAGTTGCAATTGACGCCGTTTGATTTGTCAACGGGCCGGTTGCTGTCGGATACAAAAACAATTTAATATGAAAGTTCGAGCCTCGGTCAAAAAGCTGTGCGAGCACTGCAAGATTGTGCGTCGCCGTGGCATCCTTCGTGTCATTTGCACGAACAAGCGTCACAAACAACGTCAGGGTTAATCATTTATGGCACGCATCATTGGTGTAGAAGTTCCGCCGAACAAGCGCATTGATATTGCGCTCCGATACATTTACGGAATCGGTCCTGTGAACGCGATCGAGATTCTCGAACGCGCCAACATTGACCGCTCCATCCGCGCGAAGGACCTCACCGAGGCCCAGCTTTCGCAGATCGTTCATGCGATCCAGGAAGGCAAGTACGTCATTGAGGGCGATCTTCGCCGCGAACTCGGCATGAACTTGAAGCGCCTCCAGGGCATCAAGTGTTACCGTGGCGTCCGCCATCAGCGCAGCCTCCCGGTGCGCGGCCAGCGAACGCAGACCAATGCCCGCACACGCAAGGGCCCGCGCAAGACAGTCGGCGTGCAACGCAACCCGAACGCCAAAACCGGCATTCACTAAGAATTGATTTTGTATGGCAGAAGAACCCAAGAAAAAAGCAGCTCCCGCCAAGGAAGCAAAGTCCCAGGCCGCCGCAGAAAAACCTGCGAAGGCCGCTGACGAAACCAAATCCAAAAAGGCCGCCCCTGCCGTTGCAGGTGCCGCTGAAGCGCCGAAAGCCGAGGCTGCCGCTCCTGGTGTTGTTGCCGCCGTTTCCGCTCCCACCGCCGCCGAACTGCTCGGTGAGGACGCAAATGCGAAGAAGATCGTCAAGGCCAAGCACGCCAAAAACATTTCCGTCGGCATTGCCAACATTCTTGCGACGTTCAACAACACGCAGGTGACCATCACCGACATGCACGGCAACCTTTTGGGTTGGTCTGCGGCAGGCCGGGTTGGTTTCAAGGGTTCGCGCAAGAGCACGGCATACGCAGCTCAGATGGTTGCCCAGGACGCCGCGCGTCAGGCGATGGCTCACGGAATGAGGGAGGTTGAAATTCGTGTCAAAGGTCCTGGATCAGGTCGCGAATCCGCGATCCGTGCGTTGCAGGCCATCGGACTTGAAATCAACGCCATCAAGGACGTGACGCCGATCCCGCACAACGGCTGCCGCCCGCGCAAGAAACGCCGCGTGTAATCCATCAACACTCAACTTTCAACTCTCAACTAAATCATGGCACGCTACAAAGGTCCTCGCGTTCGCATCAGCCGCCGTTTCGGCATTCCGATTTTCGGCCCGTCCAAGTATCTCGAACGCCGCAACTATCCGCCCGGTGTTCACGGCCCCAAATCCCGCCGCAAGCTTACCGATTACGGCATGGGCCTCGTCGAGAAGCAGAAGCTCCGTTATTACTACGGGCTGATGGAAAAGCAATTTCGTGGTGTCTATGAAAAGGCATTGAAGCGTCGCGGTGTCACGGGCGAGCAGATGCTCCAGATTCTCGAGACCCGCCTGGACAACGTCGTGTTTCATCTCGGTTTCGGTACCACCCGCGCTGCTGCGCGCCAGATGGTGAATCACGGCCACGTCACGGTGAATGGTCGCAAGGCCAGCATCCCGTCATTCGCGCTCAAGGTGAACGACATCATCGTTGTCAAGGACAACACCGTCTCGCGCCAGATGGCGACGAAGGCGTTGGAGCTGTCCACCAGCCGTTCCGTGCCGGACTGGTTGTCGTTGAGCAAGGACGAATTCAAGGGCACCGTCATGCGCATTCCGACGCGCGACGAGATCAACCCGATTGCCAACGAGCAGGCCGTAGTCGAATTTTATTCCCGTTAAGTTAACCAACCCGTTCCGCTTGTCGGAACAAATAACAATTATACGGACGGCATTGCTGTCGGGAATAACAGCGATGTCGCCAGATTAAAATTGTTGAAAGGAAACCATGCCAGTACGTCTAGGACGATTTGAAATGCCGAAACGGTTGACCAAGGAAGAGTCAACCGCAACCGACACCTACGCCAAGTTTGTCGCCGAACCCTTTGAAACCGGTTACGGCCACACCATCGGCAACTCGCTGCGCCGCGTGCTTCTCAGCTCGCTCGAAGGCGCGGCCATCACCTCCATCAAGATTGATGGCGCGATGCACGAGTTCGCCACCGTGGAAGGCGTTGCCGAGGATGTCACCGACATCGTTCTCAATCTCAAGAAGGTCAAGTTCAAGGCGCACAGCCGCGATGAACAGGTCATTCTGCTCTCCGTTACCCGGGAAGGCGCTGTCACTGCCGCCGACATCCAGGTCAACCAGAACCTTGAACTGGTCAATGCCGACCAGCACATCTGCACGCTCGACAAGAAAAAGAAGTTCGAGATGGAGTTGACCGTCAAGGTCGGACGCGGATTCCTTTCCGGCGACGAGAACAAGCAGCCCGGCCAGGCCATCGGCGTCATCGCGATTGATTCCATTTTCTCGCCCGTCAGCCGTGTGCGTTACGCCGTCGAGGCCGCGCGCGTTGGCAACCGGACCGACTACGACCGCCTCGTCCTCGAAATGTGGACGGACGGACGCATCACGCCGGACGACGCGCTCACCCAGGCTTCCGCAATTCTCCAGCATCACCTCGACGTGTTTGTCGGCTACGACAAGAACGCGATTGAGTTTGAAGAGACCGTGGACAAGCAGGACGACGAGCAGATGAAGCTCAAGAAGCTTCTCAACATGAGCGTCAACGAAATCGAGTTGAGTGTCCGCGCTGCGAACTGCCTGAACAACGCGAACATCACCACCGTCGGCCAGCTTGCGATGAAGAGCGAAAGCGAAATGCTCAAGTACCGCAACTTCGGCAAGAAATCTCTCAACGAGATCAAAGACAAGCTTCAGGCCCTCGGCCTCAGCCTCGGCATGACGTTCGAGGCCGGTCTGCTCGATGGTCCGAAGGAAGAACCCAAATCGCTTTAATTTATGCGACACCTTAAACGAACAGCCAAGCTGGGCCGCACATCCGAGCATCGGAATGCGATGCTCTCCAACCTGGTTTGCAGTCTCATCAAACACAAACGCGTCACCACCACGCTGGCCAAGGCCAAGGCCGCCCGGTCCGTCGCCGAGAAGATTGTTTCGCTGGGCAAGAAGAACACCCTTCACGCCCGCCGTCTCGTTGCCGCGCGCCTGCACACGCGCAACTCGACCGAGGCAATGACCAAGGTTGAGAGGCTGAAGTGGCGCACCGAGGAGGACGTTCTCCGCATTCTGTTCGAGGACATCGCGCCTGCGTTCAAGGGCCGTGCCGGTGGTTACACCCGCATCGTGAAGCTTGAACAGCGTAATGGCGACTCCGCACAGAAGGCCATCATCGAATGGGTGGACGAAGTCGTGACCACCGCGCCTGCCGAAGCTGCTCCCGAAGCCAAGGCCGACGAGAAGAAATAACTTCCGTCAACAAACCAATTCAGCCCGCTCACAAGAGCGGGCTTTTTTGTTGCGTGACTGGACACGGAGCGGGGGAAATTGAAACCGCTGATTGACGCTGATCCATTTCAATGCCAAGACGCCAGGAAGCAAAGGCGCAAAGGTTGTGACACGAATTTCACGAATTGACGCGAATTGCGGAATGGCTGCCTCGTCGCGCCGAAATCAAATGAAGGTGGAAAGCTCACAATATGACAGCCGGGGTGAAGCCCCGGGTTCACGTCTTACAAATAAACGAGCCCTGTATGGGCGACAGAATCTTTCCCAAACGAATGAGGTTTGGTAGGCTCGCGATGTGGCAAATGCCCGGCATTCCAAAGCAGGCCGTTTTGTTCA
>JABFSR010000157.1 GCA_013140495.1 Verrucomicrobiota bacterium | reverse complement strand
GTCAACTGAAGCGGGAATTTCTTATGCATCACGAGTTGAGTCTTGGCGACACGCGGTGGAAAGTCAACGCAGGCGGCGTCCGTCGCGGATGAATGGTTCGGCAAAATACTGCGGCCATTCGCCCGGTTTGTTTTGTATGGGTGCGGGAGCGTATTGCGCGAGATAGGCGCGGCGGGGCTGGCCGGATGGATTCGGGCCGCTGCGATGGAATACCGTGCTCGAAAAAACTGCAATGCTCCCTGCGGGCGCGAGCACGGGATCACCCGGATCGGAACCGAAATAGCCGACGCGGTCGTTGGTGACGGGATCCTTTGTGTGTTCGACGAGTTCGCGGCTGCCAAACCGGCTCGCGGGCAGAACGTAGATCGTGCCATTGGCTTCACTGACTTCGTCCAGGCTGCACCAACAGGTGATGCACTCGGGATGCGAACCGATGCGGGCCTGCACGTAAGAACCGTCCTGATGCCAGCTAAACTTCATCCCCTCCTTTTCGCTTTTCACGACGTACTGGTCATTGTGCAGATACACGTTGTCGCCAAGTGTGAGGCGGGCAATCTCTGCCAGGAGGCCGCTGAACAGGAATTTCCCCAGGTCCGGATGATTGTGATACGACTGGCCGACGAAGTAACGCTTGCCCTTGTGATTGATGCCCAGCACGGTGGTGTTCTTCCGGTCCATCTCCGCATCCATTTCGGCAATCGCCTCGGAGCAGACACGCCGCAAGAGCGCCAGATGTTCCGGAGGAATGATGCCGGGCAGGACGAAAAAACCGTCTGCGGCATATTGCCGCCGAAGGGAAGCGACGTCGAGGTTGGCGGTGAATGCTGGATCAGGGTTCATGATGGGAATTAAAATGATCGGCGTTGCACTTAAGTTTTTGGATCGTCCCGTCCAGCAATCGTCATTCGACGCCCGGGCCGGAGGATGGTTAGCCGTCGGCAGGATTTGTGTCAACGAAGGAGTCCGGACGAGTGTGACTGAAACTGGGCGCAGGTTTCTTTTGCCTTGTGCAATCGGTCAGCCTTTGCCGAGATATGCGCGATGAATTTATTCCGAACCCACCCCGTTGCTATAATTGCGTTCTTGATGACCAGCCTTGGCCAGCTTGCGCAGTCTCATGCCACAAACACCATTGATCTGGCCAAGGCTACCGTAGTTGTCCGGTCAGGCAAACTCGCTCCCGCCGAACAAACAGCGGCGCGAGTTCTGGTGGAGGAAGTCAGGAAGCGCACTGGCTTGAAATGGCCGGTCAGCACTGTCTGGCCCGCGAGCGGGGTGGTCATTGCACTTTCATCAGGCGGTGGTGATTCAACCTGGCCCAAAGCATTGGCTCGGCGTGAAGGAACAAACCTGCCGGAATCCAAACCTGAAGGATTTCGACTCGCAGTTGAAGGAGCAGGCACGCCGTCAACCATCGTTTGGATTCAAGGCGCAGATTCGCGAGGCGCTTTGTTTGGTGTCGGCCAGTTGTTGCGTTCGTTGAACTGGGGCAAAGGCTCTGCCGTAATTCCGGGTGACCTCGACATCGCCACGTCGCCGGCCCTGCCCATTCGCGGTCATCAACTCGGCTATCGTCACACGGCCAACAGTTACGACGGATGGGACGACAAGCAGTTCGAGCAGCACATCCGCGAACTGGCCTTGTTCGGCGCGAACAGCATCGAAGGCATTCCCTTTCAAGACACCCGGAAGAGTCCACACATGCCGATGACGCGCGATGTGATGAATCGCAAGTTCAGCGAAATCTGCGCCCGATATGAGATGGATTATTGGATATGGTCGCCTGCGGATTTCGATCTCAAGGACACAGCGAAGCGCAGTGAACACCTTGCCAAACACGAGGCATTGTTTCGCGATTGCCCCCGCTTTGACGCGGTCTTCTTCCCGGGCGGCGATCCAGGCGACAACGCACCCGAGCTGGTGATGTTATATCTCGAGGATCTATCCAAGCTGATGGCCAGGTATCATCCGCACGCAAAAATCTGGCTTTCGATGCAGGGCTTCGAGAAGCCTCAAGTTGATTACGTCCACAACTGGATCAACGAGAAAATGCCTGACTGGCTGGGTGGTCTTGTGGCCGGACCGAGCAGTCCACCCATTCCCAGCACGCGAGCGCGATTGCCTCAAAAGTACGGGTTAAGGGATTACCCTGACATCACACATACAGTCCGCTGCCAATTCCCCGTTGCTTGGTGGGATCCGGCATTTCATCTCACATTGGGCCGTGAATCGGTGAACCCGCGCCCGGTGTTTTACAAGGCCGTCCAGGATTTCTTCGGTCACTACACCAGCGGGTTCATCAGCTACTCGGACGGTGTGCATGACGACGTGAACAAAGCGGTGTGGAGCCGTTTGGGTTGGCAACCCGATGCCACGCCACGTGAAATTCTTCTCGATTACACGCGCTGTTTTTTCGGGAGTGTGGTGGCAGAGTCGGCTGCGGATGGAATTCTTGCGCTGGAAAAAAACTGGGAAGGCCCGCTCGCAGACAATGGCGGCGTGGAAGCAACCCTCGCATTGTGGCAACGGCTTGAGCGCCAGTCGCCCGGGTTGCGAGGCAACTGGCGCTGGCAGCTTTGCCTGTTGCGCGCTTACTACGACGCCCATACCCGGCAACGGTTGGTCTATGAAACAGATCTGGAGCGAAAGGCAAACGCGATTCTTGCAGCATCTCCAACGCTTGGCGCAAGCGGAACAATGGACGCTGCGCTCGCGGTGTTACAGCAAGCCACAAACAATCCAATTCACAAAGAGTGGCGGGCGCGCATCGGCCAATTGTGCGCGGACCTTTTCAAGTCAATCAAACTCCAGACAAGTGTTCCTCAGTATCAAGCCAGCGGTTTCGAGCGGGGTGCGGTTCTGGATTTCGTGGATCACCCGCTCAACAACCGTTGGTGGCTGGAAGACGAATTCGCGCGCATTCGCAAACTGAGTGCGGATGCTGACAAGCTCAAGGCCCTGGAATTAATCCGCACTTGGGAAACTCCAGAGCAGGGCAGTTTCTATGACGAAGTCGGCAACATTGCAAAGTCGCCCCATGTCATCCGCGGCGAGGGCGTCAACACGGATCCGATGATGGAAAAGAATCCGAACCCCGGCTACTGGTGGTGGGACGATGGATCGAGTCGCAAACGTCTCTCCTGGCAGACCAGCATGGATTGGCCGTTGGGTTTGAAGTATCACCATCTCGATCCGCTTGCCACCTATCGCGTGAGGTTGACTGGTTATGGCCAAGCAAAGTTAAGAGCCAACGGTCAGCTTCTCGTGCCGACCAAGGAGGCAAAGCACGAGATCGGCGAGTTCAAGGAATTCCGGGTGCCGGCAGAACTCATCAAGGATGGCAAACTCGTTTTGACCTTTGATCTTCCAACCGACGAAGCTCATCTAAACTGGCGTCAGCAATCCCGTGTCAGCGAAGTGTGGCTGTTGAAAGAATGAATGCCAACGTAGCCTCGCTTGAAGGCTCTGGCTGAGGTCATCGTCAATAATCGAAAACCAACACCATGACTGGTGATGACAACACACGACCTTTACGGTCTGATCAGGAAAAGAAATCCGGAAAAAGGCGCGGGTGGTGGTGGCGTTGGTTGAAGCGCCTGCTTTGTTTCGTCCTGCTGGTTCTCATGGCGTGCGCAGCGTTTGTAGGTGCACTGGTTTACAAACACAGCCGCATCGTCGGCGCAAAGCCGGGCGTGTTAAAGACTACGGTGCAACCCACGGAGCTTGGTCGGATGGTGAATCCATTCATTGGCACTGGCGGTTTTCCATGGGTCTGTGGTCACAACTTTCCGGGTGCGATGGTTCCGTTCGGGATGGTGCGGCTTGGTCCCGAAACGGCTTCCATGTTGACCCGCCAGCGGGCGCTGAACACGTCGGGCTACTACTACGGGGATGATCAACTTCTTGGCTTCAGTCACACACGGTTGAGCGGGACGGGCGCAACTGATGGCGGGCATTTTCTGGTGATGCCGGCGATTGAAGCGGTTCAACCCAAACTTTTCTGCAAAGGCCAAACCACGAGGTTTTCGCACAGTGAGGAACTTGCCTCGCCCGGTTACTACGCCGTCAAGCTTCCCCAAATCGGAACGCTGGTGGAACTCACCGCGACGGCGCGCGTGGGAGTTCATCGTTACACATTCAGCGAAGGCAGGACTCCACATCTCATGATTGATGTGATGAATGCCTTGGGTGGGCGTAAGAGCCGTGAAGGAAATCTGCTGGTCCGGCCCGAGGCCAATGAGGTTGAGGGATCGGTGCGGACTTTTGGTACGTTCGCGGGTCGTTATGGCGGAATCAAGGTGTACTTCGTGGCCCGATTCAGCCAGCCGTTCGCGACTTTTAACACCTGGCAAAACGACAAGGTTTTCCCAGGCCAAAAAGCAGCCGAGGGTGAGGGTGTGGGCGTTGATCTTGGTTTTGCGGCCACTAACCAACCACAGGTGATCACCCTCAAAGTGGCAATTTCCCACGTGAGCATTGAAAACGCCCGGGCCAACCTGGACACGGAAGCTGGCACGAAAAGTTTTGATGAGGTTTTCGCCAAGGCACAGCAAACGTGGGATGACAGGTTATCGTTGATCAAAATCCAAGGCGGCACTGAGACTCAGAGGAGAATTTTTTACACGGCGCTTTATCGCGTGTTCCAAATGCCCACGGTATTCAATGATGCCAATGGTGACTATTTGGGGTTCGATCGAAAAGTTCACCAGGTCTCGGACTTCCAATACTTCACGGACCTTTCGATGTGGGACACTTTTCGCACGACTCATCCGCTCTACACATTGCTTTCGCCAAAGGATCAGCGAGACATGGTGGTGTCGCTCATCAAGATGCTGGAGCAGGGCGGATGGCTGCCGCGCTGGCCATCGGGACATGGTTACTCGAATTCCATGCTGGGCACGCCGGCTGACATCGTAATCGCCGAGACTTACTTGAAAGGCATCCGCAACTTCGACGTTGAGCAGGCCTACCAGGCGATGCGCCGGACTGCGCTTGAGCCAACGCCACCGGGCGCGGCGTTCTCCGGACGGGAAGGCGTGAAGGACTACTTGAAATACGGCTATTGTCCGTCGGGACTGATGGATGAATCCGTCTCTCGCACGTTCGATTTTGGATGGGCGGACCGGGCAATTTCGTTATTGGCGGAATCCCTCGGTCATCATGAGGATGCTATCCTGTTCCGAGAACACTCTCAGTTCTATCGGAATCTTTGGAACACCAACACTCAGTACTTTCAGCCGCGCGATGCACAGGAAAAATTCTTCGAACCGTTCAAGCCGCTTCTTCTGACTTACATGGATCGTGGAGGCAAATTCACGAGAGATTATGTTGAAGGCAGCGCGCTCCAATGGCGTTGGGCTGCGCCATACGATGCGGAAGGAATGATTTCACTATTCAAGAGCCGGGAATATTTTGTTGATGAACTCGAAACCTTCTTCGCCAAGTCAGATCCAAAGATGGGCGCGTGGACGCCGGGCTCTTACTACTGGCACGGGAATCAACCTGACATTCACGCTGCGTATCTGTTCAACGATGCCAGCCGGCCTGATCTCACCCAAAAGTGGGTGCGTTGGATATTGGATAACAAATACAGCGATGCCTACGACGGATTGGACGGGAACGACGACGCGGGCACGCTGTCAGCTTGGTACGTGTTTAGTGCCCTGGGTTTTTATCCCGTGGCGGGCACGGACAGATATCAACTTGGCACGCCATTGTTCGAAAAAGCGGAGGTGAAATTAACAAACAAACCGCTCGTCATCGTCGCCGACAATTATGCGACAAATCACATGTACGTGCGTCGGGTTTTGTTGAATGACCTGCCGCTTGACCGCACATGGATCAGACATTCCGAAATCGAACAGGGCGGTGTCCTGCGATTTGAAATGAGCGCCGTCCCGGCGAGAGAGTGACGGACGCCTGTCGAAGTCCATGGCCATGATGACATGCTCTGCTCAATGATTTCGGGTTGAATCGCCTCAATCAAACCGCAATGCTAGGGCAACTTGAATACACAAATCACGATTCATACCGGGCGACATCATTCTCCTACGGCGTTCTTCCTGTTGGCACTGCTAACCAGCCTGACCACTAACGCGATAGAAACGCCATCCATCACCGTCGGCACTTACAAACAGGAAGTGCGACTGGAATTCACCACTGCCAACGGTCT
The DNA here is from genome assembly GCA_013140495.1 of Verrucomicrobiota bacterium. GTDB lineage: Bacteria > Verrucomicrobiota > Verrucomicrobiia > Limisphaerales > JADLHS01 > JADLHS01. Next base: position 8,628 of record JABFSR010000157.1, on the reverse strand, counting down.
TCCGGCCAATTCTGTCACGTGTGTGGCGGTGACGGACGGCAAGACCGTAATCGCAGGAACCACAAGCGGGCTGGCGCGGTTCGCATCGGAACGTTGGACAACAGTGAAAGGAACTGCCGGCATGGCGGTGGATGCGCTGGCGGCTGGCAAAGGCAAAGTATTGTTCGTGCTCAATGGACGGCTGCTCTCGCTTCAGGATGACAAGACGAGTCTCATTGCTCCGCTGCCGGCAGGAGTGAAAGTAAATTCACTCAGCATTGGCGATGTCGTTTATCTCGCCACAGATCAAGGTCTGTTTGAAAACACGGGCAGCACGATAAAGCCGGTGACAGTCCTCAACGAAGTTTTGGGCGCGAACAAAGCCGCATTTCAAGTCGCCGTCGGTTCGCGTGTGGTCATCGGCGCGGCGGCTGGACTTTTTGAAAGGGAATCTGACGGGAAATGGACACGCCTGTTCCCCGCTGACAAATCCGGTCGCAGTTGGGCGCCGGTCAATGTTCGCGGCGTGGCATTTGATACACTCGGCAGATTGTGGTTCGCATCGCCACAGGGCGTGGGTCGGTTCGACAAGGAGTGGACGCTTTTCACCGGGGCCGAAGGACTGCCCTACAATGATTTCACAACCATGGCAACAGGCGAAGACGGTGTTGTCTGGTTCGGCACGCGCATGGGCGCGATCCGTTACGATGGTCAAAATTGGGAGTATCGCGAGGGCAAGCGATGGGTGCCGGACAATGTTGTGAAAGGAATCGCGGTCATGCCGGAAGGCCACGCATGGTTCGCCACGGCAGCGGGCTTGAGCCAGATCGAACGCCGGCCCATGACACTTGCCGAGAAAGCCGTTCACTTTGAAAACCTGATTGACGCCTTCCATCGGCGGACACCGTGGGAATACGTGCTGGAAGTTAATGTCGCCAAACCGGGCACGACCAACAACTTCACTCAAGGCGACAGCGATAACGATGGGCTGTGGACAAGCATGTACGGCGCTGGCGAATGCTTTGCCTACGGCGCGACCAAAGATCCGCTGGCAAAGAAGCGTGCGCAAAAAGCATTCGAGGCGTTGCGCTGGCTCGGTGAAGTCACCCAGGGCGGTGACCATGCTCCGCCGCCCGGTTACGTCGCACGAACCATTCTACCCACGAGCGGTCGTGACCCAAACATCGGCCGCATCGAAGGCGACAAACGCCACAAGGCCACCGAGGATTCGCTCTGGAAAATCTACGAGCCACGCTGGCCCAAGAGCAAAGACGGCCAGTGGTATTGGAAGAGCGACACCAGCTCCGACGAACTCGACGGACACTTTTTCTTTTACCCGCTGTATTACGATCTGGTTTGCGAAACAGAGGCGGAAAAGTCGCGCGTGCGGGCGCACATGCAGGCGCTCATGGACCACATCATCAGCCACGACTTCAATCTGGTGGATCACGACGGCACGCCGACCCGTTGGTCGGTCTATAATCCCGACGCGCTCAACCACAACCCCCTCTGGGCCGAGGAGCGCGGACTGAAATCATTGAGCATCCTCTCGTACCTGGCCGCGACTGAGCACGTTACGGGCGATCCGAAATATCGCCAGCTCATGACCATGCTCAGGGAGAAACACACTTATGACACGAACCTTAAAAACCCCAAGAACCAGCGCGGCGTCGGCTCGCCCAACCATTCGGATGACGAAATGGCGTTCATGTGTTTCTACAACCTGATGAAGTACGGCAACGATCCAAAACTCACGCACGAGGTCGGCTACTCATTCTTCTCTTACTGGATTCTGGAGTTCCCCGAAATGAACCCGTTCTTCAATTACTGCTACGCCGCATTCGGAGTCGGCCGGAAATATGTCAACCCATGGGGCACGCAGGACATCTCCCCGTGGCAGGGCTGGCTCGAAGACTCTGCGGATACGCTGAAACGATTTCCACTCGACCGCTTTGACTGGCGGCACACGAATGACCGTCGTCTGGACCTGGTGCCGTTGATGCGCCAGACCTACGACCCTTACGAAACGAATTACCGACCGCGCGCGTATCGGGTAAATGGCAAGGTGATGCCGGTGGATGAGCGCTTCTTCAATCACTGGAACCACGATCCATTCGACATCAATACCGGTGGCAATGGCAACGAAATCGGTACTGGGACGGTGTTCCTGCTCCCGTACTACATGGGCCTCTATCACGGGTTTATCAAGTAGCAAGGAACCCTCGATACAGCCACGCCCGGCGATGCAAAAACTTGCACTAAAATGCTGCCAGATCTGGCTCCTCAGTGCAGGAGTGGTTTCCGCTGGCGTGTTCGGGGACAAACCGGAATGGCAGGTTGATTTCGGCACTGCGGTCGTCGGTCATCCGGTTCCTCTGGGCAGCACAGCCTCGACGAAGGGAATCCTTGTCACATTGCATGCCGGCAAAGTGGTCTTGGTCAACCCGGCGGGCGAAAAAGTCCTGACCATGGCGCTGGATTTGCCGTGCGAAACACCGGCGGTTGCAGGCAACATCCTCGGCCCGGCCATTCCATCCATCGTGGCCGTGGATGTCCGGGGTTCGGTTTACTGCTTCGACGAAAACGGCGAACGGCGATGGAAATTCCCTCGTGCAGTCAAGTCCGGTGAATTTCGTCTGCCCGTTTTTTCTGACCTGGACGGCGATGGAAAACGGGAAGTCATCGTCACCGATAGTTACGGCCATCTCCAGGCGTTCGATGCGACGGGCCGGTTGCGACTGGAAATCGCCGCCACAAGGTACCGCGTCAGCGTGCCGGCAGTAGGCGATGTCACGGGAGATGGAAAGCCAGAGATCATTTTTGGCACGGAGGCGGGTGAGGTTTACTGCCTGAGCGCTTCCGGAGAAATCATGTGGTCCACTGTTCTGGACGGCTGCTTCGGTCGGGCCTTTCCATTGATTGGAGATGTGGATAAGGACGGGAGTTACGAAGTTTATTTCCCGACTGCCTTCAACAATCCCCAACCCGGACTCTTCGCGCTCAATGCGCGCAACGGCCGGCGCTTGTGGAAAGCGTCTTCTGTTTTGCAATCATACCGGTCAACCTCCATGGCGGATCTGGATGGCAACGGCCGCAACGAGATCTTATTTGGCGATAAGAACAGCACCCTGTTTTGTGTTGATGCCAAAGGTCGGCAACAATGGACCAATCAATTATCCGGCCGGGGCATTTTCTTTGCGCCTGCGATTGCGGTCCTGGCGGGCGATGGCGCGGGCACAATCTTCGCCGTCGTGCGAGGGGCCGGCAGTGATGGCAAATCGCTCTACGTACTGGACGCCAAAGGTCAAACGCTGGATGCTCTTGCGCTCCCGGGTGGTGGTGGTTCCTCGCCAGTGCTGTGCCGCTTTGCAGGACAACCGGACATTTGTTTGCTGGCGTTGTCCGCCGGTGGCCAATTGCTGTGTTACCGGCCAGAGCAGGTTGCGGGTGGGGCAAAAATTCTCTGGCCCGGCATCCGGAACGATCTCGCGAATTCCGGTTTCGTCCCATCCGCCAATCCACGACGGACGAATGTGCGCGCCAACGACGCAAAACCTGTCATTGCCGCAACCCTGCGACCGGCGCTTGCGGGAAACAATCCGTTACCGCTTCCACCAAACATTCCCGGAGCGGGATTGTTCAGCGTGAAGGTGGTGTCACCCGATAAAAGCACGCGCGTTGACTTGATCCGCTTCGAGCCGGGCCGGAACGAAACCAACACAACGTTCGATACATATGCGCCGGGAGATTATGACGTGACGCTCCAGTGGCATGACACAAAACACAACACCGTCCTGCGCTCCGAACACTACATCTATCATCTTGATCAGGACTATCAGGCAGATGCCGCACGGCTTGATCAGGCAGTCGCCGAACTGAAGCGTCTTGGCAGGGAAGCCGCGGTCATGGCAGTTTTGGCGACGCGCTTTCAGGAGTCAGCGATTGCGGACTTCGGGCTTGCGCGTCGAACCCGGAACGCAGCGGAATTTGACGCGCTACGGCAGCGGTATGATTATTTTCTCGCACTGATCCGGTATTGCCACAATCAGAAACCCACCGGCAGTGTGCTGGTTAATCAGTTAACCAATCCATGGGAGAATTTCGATACGACCACATTTTTCAATCATGCAGTTTTGCCCGCGAATTCCATCTCCGTGAGCATGCCCGGGAACAGCTACGAATCGTCGGCGATCGCGTTGACGAATCTGAAAACCAATGCTGCGACCTTTCGGCTGTCGTGCGGATCCTTTCAGGCTGGCACCAATCAAGTGGCCTCGGCGTCGGTGCTGGCAATACGCGAGGTCGTGAGTGTCCGCCCGGATGGAACAGGCCAGTTGACCGAAGATCCCTTGCCGTTGCTGGGCGAAAGTCAGACCGTGAAACTGGAACCGGGTGAGACGCGCAAACTGTGGCTGACGTTCCGCAGTCATGCGCTGGCGACCGGGACACATCGGGCCACGCTCAGGATCGGTGACCTTGCGGAGAAAGCTTCGCTGGCGGAAATCCCCGTGACCGTGGAGATTTCACCAGTTCGACTGCCTGAACGATTCACTTACCGCGAATGCAATTGGCTCTATCTAAATTCCATCAACGACGAGGCGCTCCAAGACGCGACGATGAACGATGCGCTCGAACACGGGATGAACGTCTTTGTCATCCCTTCGGTGTCCGTCCCCGTGGATGAGCAGGGAAACCCTGGAACGCCCAACACTGAAGTGCCGGACAAACTGATTCGCAAACTCCGTGATCGCGCGTTTTTCCTGATCTCCGGACCGATCTCTGTGCAGTGGCCCGCCGCGGCCAAACCCAGCGCGGAATTGCGCGACAAGACTTTCGCCCGCGCTCTTCGTTGGTATGCCGACCACATGCGCTCACTGGGTTGTGATTACAAAGACTATGCGATTTACCTTCAGGATGAGCCAGGTCTTTTGGGTCACGACGCTGGCTTTGATGCATTTGTCGCCCAGGTGAAACAGTTCAAGGCTGCCGATCCGCAGATGCAACTCTACGCCAACCCGGCGGGAGGTGCGCGGGCCGAACTCCTGCGACCAATTCAGGACTTGATTGATGTGTGGGCGCCGGACCTGCATCTGGTTCGCGAACAACCAGCGGAGTTGAAGAAGCTTTTCCAACGCGCCAAACATTACTGGCACTACGAGGCGCCCGGGGACCAGCGTGAGCTCGATCCGCTGGGCTTTTATCGCGTGAAACCGTGGGTCGCGTTTGAACAAGGCATGACCGGCGGTGGTTACTGGGTTTACAGTTCGAGCGAGTTTTGGTCAGACAATCCCGCGGGCGGCACCGAATACGGAACCGTTTATACAACGCCCAAAGGTCCAGTGACGACCAAGCGTTGGGAAGCTTCGCGTGAGGGCATTCAAGATTTTGAATTGCTCTGGATGGTGCGCAAGACGGCGGCGTCATCCACATCCCCGGCCCGTAAAGCGGCGCTCGGCCTGATTGATGAAGCGGTGAACTTCGTGACCCACGGACAAGAAAGCGTCACAGACATCAGCCGCCACGTCCGACCCTATACCCCCGATTACGAAAAGTGGATGAATTACCGGCGGCAATTGATCGAGATGCATCTGCAACTGACCAGATGATCAAATGTTCTCGCCCATCGTAGGTGGAGCTTGATACTTCGCCTCCTGCTCAGGAGCGAGAGAGGAAGTCTCGCTCGAAAGCACGCGATAGTTTTTGATCTGGAAAGACACCTCGCGCCCGTCTTCAAGTCCAAGCTGCGCATATTCCTCCTTGGTGATGCGGCTGCGAATTATGAGACCGGAAGGCAGTTCCAGTTCCAGGCGTAGCAGGATGCCGAGGAAGAATGTGTGCCGCAGCACCGCACGGTAGGGCAACAAGCTGAGATCGTTTGAAACCTGAACTGCGTATGGACGGAAGCCAATGCGCAAACGACTGCCCTCAGCATGACCGTTGGAGGGAAATTCCAGTTCGTTCAAGCGCGCCACTCCATTGAACACCTCGGTGTCGAGCACATTCATGACGCCGACGAATCGCGCCACGAATTCATTGGCAGGCTGTTCATACACTTCGCGCGGCGTGCCGATCTGTTCGAGATTGCCCTTGGAGAAAATCACGATGCGATTGGACACTTCCATCGCCTCCTCCTGATCGTGTGTGACGAAAATGGTGGTGACGTTGAGATCGTGATGAAGTTTCACAAGCCACTCGCGCAACTCCTGCCGGATCTTCGCGTCCACCGCACCAAACGGTTCGTCCAGCAAAAGCACGCTCGGTTTCGGCGCGAGCGCGCGGGCAATGGCAACGCGCTGGCGCTGACCACCGGAAAGTTGATGCGGGAAGCGTTTCTCCAATCCGCTCAAACCAAACAATCCAATCAACTCAGCCACACGGGCCTTGATGTCCGTCTTCTTCCATTTCTTGATCTTGAGTCCGAACGCAATGTTTTTGAACACGCTCATGTTCTTGAACAGGGCGTAACTCTGAAAAACAAAACCGATGTTGCGCTGCTGCACCGGGACATCATTGACACGCTGGCCTCGTATGAAAATGTCGCCCTCGGTAGGCATCTCCAAGCCGGCGATCATTCTCAACACGGTCGTCTTGCCGCCCCCGCTGGGTCCAAGCAGGCCCACCAATTCGCCGTCGTTGACGGAGAAGTTGACATCGTTTACGGCGGTCACTTCGCCAAACTTCTTGGTGATCCCTTTCAGCTCAATGCTCATTCGCTTTTGTTCTTCGACAGAAATATGGTGTCGCCTGACTCCGACAGGCTTGCATGTTGGGCCAGTTCAAACTCTCGATGTTGCCGCCATTCGAGAAAGGTCTTGAACCCCAGCGTCACCAGCGCCAGCACCGCCAGCAGGCTCGCCACGGCAAACGCGGCCTGCCCTTGAAATTCATCGTTCAAACTTTCAACGCGCAATGGCATTGACTGGGTCTTGCCTGCCACGTTGCCGCTGACCACCCGCACGGCACCGAATTCGCCCATCGCACGCGCATTGCAAAGAATGATTCCGTAGAGCAACCCCCACTTCACGCTCGGCAGGGTCACGTGCCAGAAGGTCTGCCATCCGTTCGCACCAAGCGTGAGCGCCGCTTGTTCCTGATCGGTGCCCGTGGCCTGCATCACGGGTATGAGTTCCCGCGCAACGAATGGAAACGTGATGAATACTGTTGCCAGGATGATACCCGGCACCGCGTAGATGATCTGCAAATCATGCGCCTGCAGCCATTCTCCGAAGTAGCCCTGCAAACCAAACAACACAATGAACATCAGTCCCGCCACGACGGGTGAAACTGAGAATGGCAGATCAATCAAGGTGATGAGCAGTGCCTTGCCGCGAAACTCGAACTTGGCGATGGCCCAGGCCGAGGCCAGACCGAAGATAACATTGAGCGGCACACTGATCACGGCAATGAGCATGGTCAACTTCATCGCCGACCACGCGTCCGGCTGGGTGATGGCTTTCCAATAGCCTTCCCAACCTTTGGAAAGCGCCTGCGCAAACACATTCACCAGCGGCAGCAGCAGGAACACGACACAGAAAATCATCGCGATACTGATGAGCGTCCATTTGGCCAAAGGTGATTCCTCCGTGCCGCGCTGTGATTTGGCGCGCCCGGCTTTGATTTGTCTTTTTACGATTCCAGCCATGTTATTTCACAAATTTGCTGGCCCACTGTTCAATCAGATTGATCACCACCAGAAGCACGAATGAAAACACCAACAGGACCACCGCCATCGTCATCGCTCCGGCGTAGTCGTATTGCTCCAGTCGCATCACGATGAGATAAGGCGCGATTTCGCTCTTGTATGGCAGGTTGCTGGAGATGAAAACAATCGAACCGTACTCCCCAATGGCCCGCGCGAAGGCGAGAGCAAAGCCTGTAATGATGGATGGTAACAGTGAAGGTGCGATGACGCTAAGGAACGTCCGCATCCGCCCTGCGCCCAAGGTTGCCGAGGCTTCTTCGACTTCGCGTTCAAAGTTTTCCAGCACGGGCTGAAGTGTCCGCACCACGAATGGCATTCCCACAAATGTCAAAGCGATCACCACACCGAACCATGGCATGTACTGCGTGATGGGTTCCAATCGCTTGTCCGCGTTTGGTTGTGCCAGGAAACGTCCCAGCCAGCCATTCAACGCAAACAGGCTCGAGAGTGTCAAACCCGCCACCGCAGTGGGAAGAGCGAAAGGAAAATCCACCAGGGCATCAATAAAGCGGCGGCCTGGAAATTCGTATCGCACCAGCACCCACGCGAGCAACGTGCCAAAAATTGCATTCAAAAAGGCGGCGATCATCGAGGCCCCAAACGTAAGTTTGTAAGCCGCCATGGCCCGTTCAGATGTTGATGAGAGCCAGAGATTGAGCCATCTGGTTCGTTTCTTTATCGCCGTGGGAAACGCGTCCTCGATCAGGCTGCGGTTCAGCCAGGCGGTATGACCGCCTCGCTTCTGATACCAACCTGTCTTTTCCCCCAATGTGACTCCATGAAAGCGCTGCTCGTCAAAAATGGTCGGGCCGGTCACCAGATGGTTCAAGGTTTGGAGAACACCAGCGTGAACGTTCGCGTTCGTTGTGCCGCCGGCTGAGATTTCCTCACGCGTCGCCTCCGGCAATTTTTCCCAGACGAATTGCGTCACTTTGTCCGGGCGTGCC
>JABFSR010000105.1 GCA_013140495.1 Verrucomicrobiota bacterium | reverse complement strand
ACCCGCCCGGGAAATTCCACCGCCAGATTTTTTGTCGCCTTGAACGCGCCGCCGAATGCGCCCACGTCCTGCCCGTAGATGAACACACGAGGATCATCCGTCAACGCCCGGGCCTGTGCGGCCCGGATGGCTTCGAGATAGGTGATGCTCATGCGTTCAAATGCCGGCTGCGACTCCAGCCACGTCCGCGTGCGCTTCGAGCAATCGCTCGCACGCCAGCGCACGCCAGTCTTCTTCAAACGGATCCGGTGCGGGTTCACGCTGCACCTGCGACACCGCTGTTTCCACGCTGTCCAGTGCGCGCTCGCGCCACAAGGCAATCGTTGCGTCGTCAGCCCAACCCGCGCTCAACATTTTTGCCTCGGCCACCTTGATGCAGTCACGGCCTGTCGGGGAATTTTTCATCGCCGCCGGAATGTAATGAGCATCGTCATGTTCACCGTGACCGCAAAGCCGCAGCAATCGCGCGACAACCATCTGCGGGCCGCGACCGCTCCGCGCTGCGCCAACGGCTTCGCCAAGGGTTTTCAAACACGCCTCAAGATCGGTCCCGTCAATTTCTTGAACAGGCACGCCGTAGCCAATCGCGCGATCGGCCAGAGTACGACACGCAAATTGCCGCGAAGTCGGCGTTGAATAGGCGAACTGGTTGTCTGCGACGACAAGCACAAGCGGCAGCTTTTCCACCGATGCCTGATTGATCGCCTCGTGAAACGCGCCGGTTGAAGTCGCACCATCACCAAGGCACGTCGCGCCAACCGTCCCGCTGATGCCTTTCATTCGCCGCGCAAACAAAATGCCATTCACAACTGATATCATTGCGCCAAGATGACTGATCATCGGCAGCAGGCCCTTGCGCGGCTCACCGCGATGAATGTTTCCGTCACGACCGCGCATCGGACCGAGTGAGGAGCCGAGGTACGTCCGCACTCCGTCCACGACCGGTTCGCCGAAGGCAAGCCGCCCCGCCACATCGCGGATCAGGGGAGCAAAAACATCGCCTTCGCGGAGAGCGACTCCGAGCGAAACGCTCAACGCCTCCTGACCGCGACTGAGAAAAACGCCGCCGTGAATTTTGCCCGAGCGGTAGAGGCTGGCGAATTTGTCATCCAGCACCCGCGCCAGCACCATGAACTGGTAGGCACGCACGAACGACTCGCGCATCGAGGACACTTTGTTGCTGACTCCGGGTTCGATCACTGCTTGAACCATGTGCGAATGTTACGAGTCTGCCGACTCGACAGGCAACGATTCTTTCTTAATGCTATTCGAGATCACGCCGCCAATCCGCACGGTGCTTGACCGCGCCAACATGTCTCGAACATGCTTGGCCCAGGTTTCATTATGCCTTTGCCCAACCCATTGCTGGACCAACTGAGGAAAATCGTCGGGGCGGAAAATGTTCTCACTTCCCGGGAAGACCTGGTGGCCTACTCTTTCGACGGCACGGCAGCGATGCTGCAAACTCCGGGCGTTGTCGTGTTCGCACTGACGACCGATCATGTGGCGCAAATCCTCAAGCTCGCGAACGAAACCAAAACACCCGTGGTCACCCGTGGTTCTGGAACTGGCCTGAGCGGTGGCAGTCTGCCCTGCCCTGATTGCATCGTGCTTTGCACGGTGAAGATGAACCGAATTCTCGAACTGGATCGCGCAAATCTGACGATGCTTGTTGAACCCGGCGTCCTCACTCTGGCCGTTGCCGATGCAGCAGGCGTGGCGGGTTTGTTCTATCCGCCCGACCCCGGCTCAATGAAAATTTCCACCATTGGCGGCAATGTGGCGGAAAACTCCGGCGGCTTGCGTGGTTTGAAATACGGCATCACGCGTAATTACGTCATGGGCCTCGAAGTCGTGCTGCCCGACGGCGAAATACTTTGGACCGGCAACAAGTGCGTGAAAGACGTGGCGGGGTACTCGTTGCGCGATTTATTCGTTGGCTCGGAGGGAACGCTGGGCGTTATCACGAAAGTTTTGCTGCGACTCATTCCCAAGCCCGCCGCCAAGAAGACAATGATCGCCACGTTCGCGCAGATGGACGCTGCCGCGCAGTGCGTCTCGGACATCATCGCCGCGCAAATCATTCCCTGCACGCTGGAGTTTTTGGATCGCACCACAATTCATTGCGTGGAGGATTTTGCCAAAGTCGGCCTCCCGCTGGATTGCGAAGCCTTGTTGCTGATGGAAACCGACGGTCATCCCGCTGCCGTGGCTGAGGAGGCCTCCAAGATGGAAGAATTCGCCCGTAAGAACGGCGCAATGGAGGTGCGCGTAGCAAAGGACGACGCCGAAGCCAACAAGCTCGCCACCGCCCGCCGCAGTGCCTTCTCCGCGCTCGCCCGTCTCGCCCCCACAACCATTCTCGAAGATGCCACCGTGCCGCGCAGTGAACTCGCGAAGATGATCCGCTTCGTGGCCGAAGTCGCAAAGAAATACAATCTGCGCGTCGGCACGTTCGGACACATGGGCGACGGCAATCTGCATCCAACTTTCCTGACCGACGAACGGAACAAGGAGGAAATGCACCGCGTAGAAGAAGCCTTCAAGGAAATCTTTGACGAAGCCATCCGCCTCGGTGGCACAATCACCGGCGAGCACGGCATCGGTATGGCGAAGAAAAGTTTTCTGCCGAAATTTGCCGGCGATGCGCAGATGCGCGTGATGCGCGAACTCCGCCGTGCGCTTGATCCGAATAGCATTCTGAATCCGGGAAAGATGTTCGACAAATGAGAGCCGGTCGTTCGCATCTCAAAGACTTGGATTACTCCGTCGTGCAACAGTGCATGCACTGCGGGCTGTGCTTGCCGACGTGTCCGACCTACGACGCGACGAAGCTGGAGCGGAACAGTCCGCGCGGTCGCATCGCGCTCATGCGCGCGATTGCGGACGACCGGTTGGATGTCACGAAGGCATTCGGCGAGGAAATGTATTTCTGTCTGGGCTGCCTCGCTTGCCAGACCGCGTGTCCAGCGGGCGTGAATTACGCAGAGTTGTTCGAGCACGCGCGGGCAGAGATTGAAGAAAAGAACATTCTCGCGAATCCCAAGCGAAATTTCATTCGCGGCTTTACCGTGAGTTGGCTGTTCATGGATTTGCGGCGACTGGAGCTGGCTGGAAAAGCACTGCGTCTGTATCAGCAGCTTGGATTGCAAACGCTGTTGCGCCGCAGCGGTGTATTGAAACTTCTTCCGAAACGGTTGCAGGAACTGGAAGCGATGACGCCCACGGTTTGCAACCAGTTCTCAGCGGAACTCATTGAACCCGTCACGCCCGCAGTCAGCGCAAAACAGTATCGCGTCGCCATGCTCACAGGCTGCGCGCAAGACCTGACGTTCAGCGATGTGAACCGCGATACCGTGGAAGTGCTCGCGCAGAACGGTTGCGAAGTTGTCACGCCGCCGGAGCAGAGTTGTTGCGGATCACTCCACGCGCACAATGGCGAGTGGACACTGGCGCAACAACTCGCGCGCCGGAACATCGAGCAGTTTCCACCGGAGCAGTTCGACGCCATCATCACGAACGCCGGTGGTTGCGGCTCGCATTTGAAGCATTACGCCAAGCTGCTGGCGGACGATCCGGTTTATCTCAAGCGTGCCGAGCTATGGGATGCCAAAGTGAAAGACATTCACGAATGGCTCGTTCAAATAAAAGTCCGGAGTCCAAAGTCCGGAGTCCAAAGTCTTGGACACGAAATCGTCACTTATCACGAATCCTGTCATCTGACGCATGGGCAGAAGGTTGTTTCGCAACCGCGTCAATTGTTGCAGTCGATTCCCGGGTTGAAGCTCGTCGGGTTGCCAGAAGCCAGTTGGTGTTGCGGCAGCGCGGGCATTTACAATCTGACCCAGCCTGAGAT
>JABFSR010000149.1 GCA_013140495.1 Verrucomicrobiota bacterium | reverse complement strand
AACGCGGGAACGAGGTTCGCTCAATGGTCCAAAGAAAATCCGGGTCTTGTTGCGAAACCGACTGCCGGCTCAGATCCTGAAAGGTCAGCTTGTATTTGAGCACACTCGTCCGCCATTTGTGGATTTCAGAATGCCCGTCGGCAAAAGCGAAGCCGCAGGCGCCGTTGTGCTGGTTGCTCGGCAGGTCAATCCACTCGTAATTCCGTTGGGCATTGAAGAACGCACCGTCGTTGATGCTGTCGGGATGTTCGTCAACAAACACCCAAAGGTTCGCCGGAGTCGGACGGAGGACATCAGTGGTTTTTTCAAAAATTCTTTCGCTATTGATCAGCCCATCCGTCGCCAGCTTGTTCCCTTTGCCCACAACGCCATTCATCGAAACGCTGCGAACGCGTTCAGTCCATCCTCTTTGCACCTGCGGCAGACTGAGCCGGTTATCCGCAGGGCATTTGAATATTTTTTGGCTTCCGCCGGTATATCGTGCGAGGACCGAATAGTTCTGGCTGGTGAGGTAAAGCGAGTTGGTGTTATGCGGGCTGGTGTCCCAACTCAACCAACCCATGACCCAGGGATAATAAGCTCCCGCCGATCCGATGGTCGCTCCAGACTTGGATACGTCGCCTTGAACGTTCATGGGATAGTGTTCCTGGTTGTCGCCGCTGTAGAGATGAACGGCCATCATCAGTTGGCGGGTGTTGCTCATGCACATGATTCCCTGGGCCTTGTTCTTGGCCTTACTCAATGCAGGCAGCAACATCGCTGCAAGAATGGCAATGATCGCAATGACAACGAGCAATTCGATCAGCGTAAACCCACGCCGGGAGTGATGACAGTTGCATGAAGCATGCCTCTGCTGTGGCCTTGAGGTTTTTCTGCAACGAAGACAGCAAAGCTGAAATCCGCCACTGCTCGGCAACACGAGTCCAGTTATGGCTTTGGTCAGGGGCATTGTTTCGTTATCACGACAGACACCCAAAATTAGTCAATCCAAAAATCAAATCCATTCGAGTTTTCCGCGTGTCGGTTAGGTTTTCCAATACCCATTTTGTGCGCCAACTACCGCGTGAACACAGCCCGATGGATCGGTGCTGGATAAGGCACATCAGGACCTTTGGCGACGTACCAGAGAATTCGGTTCAATTCATCCTCCGGAATGCGATCGTACTCGCTCCAGTCCATCTGCTGAGATTGCAGTGCGTAAGGAGACTTCGCAGTGTTTCGTGCGAACAAATCCACCTTTGGTTTGATGGGGTTGTAGGGAGTGACTTTGGCCGTTTTGCGGAAACAATTAAACATCGGCGTTGCACCCGCATCGTACTGGGTCAATGGTGGCAACCCTAGAATGAGTTCCATCGTACGAATCATGCTCGCAGTCGTGTAGAGCGTGCTGTCCACGATCCCGCGCTTACAGTAAGGACTGATCACGAAACCAACCGTGCGATGAGCATCCACGTGGTCGGGCCCGTTTTGCGCGTCGTCCTCGATGACGAAGATTGCCATCTCCTTCCAGAACCGGCTGCGCGAGGCGGCCTCGACAATTTTGCCCAGCCCAATGTCGTTGCTGGCAACGCACGCGTCCGGCGTGAACGCGCCGGGAGTGGTGCCGCGGGTGTGATTTTCGCCGAGTGACATGATGGTAAAGCGCGGCAGTTCGCCAGTTTTCTCCGCTGCGTGCAGGTCATCAATCCAATTCTGAACCTTGTCCATGTCGCGCTCACCAGTCCATTTGCCGCGATTGACCGCGGCCACGCGTTGGGCGCCTTCGCCGTAATTCTTGTAACTCACTCCATGTCGCTGGCAGAGGTCCCATAGATAACCCGCCGACGGCGTTTCCATTTCCTCGTTGCCAGGAAGTCGACCATGCCTCGAATACGACATGATCCATGAACGCTGGTTGAAATCCGTGGCAATAGCGGCATCGCACCAGCTATGACCATCCACGCTCACTTCGCCATTGCAATACAGATTATCAAGCAGCACATAATCACGGGCGAGTTGATGATGATTCGGAGTCACGTCTTCGCCGAACATCACCAGCTTCGGATCGCCATTGCCGAGTGGCCGGCCTTTTGCATCTTTCAAAGCCCCCAAGACCTGATCGTAAGTCCGGTTCTCCTTGATGATGTAGAGCACGTATTTGATGGCGCATGGCTTGCCAACTTCATCTGGGATGACGGTGTTGCTCTTCATTCCTACACGGCGCATTGCTGCGGGCGTATAAGGTGAATTGAGGCGTACCTGTTCCGTGTAAGCTGCCATTTGTTTGGAGTCGGGCCTTGTGATGATGGACATCGCGCCTTGAAGTGTGCGACCTATGTGATCAAACGGCGGGGGCTTGTGCAGTTTCCTCGGGTCCGCCCTTTGTGGAGGCACGTTGGCGCGCGACTTCAAACCTTTGCCATCCGCCACGAATAGAGTCTGATCGTCGGGGCTGACTGCCAAAGCGGTCGGATACCAGCCAACGGGAATAAATCCATTGACCACGGAGGTGTTGGGGTTGGAAACATCAACCACCATCACGCTGTTGTTATCGGCGTTGGCAATGAAAAGAGTTTTGCCGTCGCCCGATACAGCAACCGCGTCAGGCGTGCTGCCCTCCGGCGATTGGGGATACAGTGAAGTTGAGATGATCTCGCGCGTCTTGTCCCACAGCCGGCGCGCAGGACTTGCGGGCACGGGCTCGTCCTCCAGGGTCCGCGTCTGAATGACATGCACCGTGTTATCGCCACTGCATGCCACAAACAATCGTCCATCCGGCGCAAGCACCATGTCGTTCGGACGAATGCCCACCGTGATGTCGCGTAAGCGACGGTTGGTTTCGGTATCAATCAAACTGACGCTACGACTTCCCCAGTTGCTGACATAAAGGTGACGATTGTCCGCCCCCATGACACACGAGTGTGGATGTTGCCCGGTCGGAATTCTGGTTTCGAGCGCAAGCGTATCCGCGTTGAGCATCCAGACTTCGTGATTGCCTTCGTTGCAAACATAGAGCTTGCCCGTGGTGGGATGAATGACGATCGAACCCAGCGCTGTGATTCCGCCATCATTCGAGGGTTTGACTGACTCTGCGGGTGTTGCCTTGCCATCGGCGTAATTAAAAACGTGGATCACACCGGAATCTCCGCCCGACACGAAAATACGACGACCATCCTTGCTGAAAGCGAGCCCGTTCCAAATCTGCGGCAATGGAAGAAACTGTGTCACCAGCTTGCTCGAAAAATCGAAAAGCGTCAGGCCGGTATCGTTAAATCCACCGTTCACCGCGAGCAGCATCTTTTTGTCCGGTGAAACCACGAACTTAAGCGCCACATCGCTGATCGCCACCTGTTCACCCGCAGGCGTCATTCCCCAACCGTTGAACAAAAGATTATCAGATGGTCGCAATCCGGACCTCATGCGAACATTCGGGCTTTTGACATCTTCGTCTGCGTTCCGCACCGACAGCAACGAGGCGGCACGTGAAAAGTCCGGAAACACGATCAACGTCGCGAGAACAACTAGTTGCCATTTCATAGGCGGTGGATTGCTATTTCTCATGGAATAATTCACCAAAGGATTTATGCCGATTGAGTTGAAACTTTGCGCCGTAGGGCGCAAGCCCGTCAAGCTTCACGTGCCGATTTCTGACAATCTGATTACAACGAGGCACGCATGCACTATTGAGATTATCACTCAATAGCAACGGCTGATGGCGTTGCCATCAGCCATTGCATGAACGAAGGCGGGTTAGTTACTGGTAAGTCAGCACGACATTGGCACCCACCAGGTTGACGCCTGTAATCGTGACAGCGTGATCCCAGCCCATCCGGTAGAACCTTGTAATGCCACCAGCCGGCACTGTGACGCGCCGGGTTCCCGGCTCAAC
>JABFSR010000023.1 GCA_013140495.1 Verrucomicrobiota bacterium | reverse complement strand
TCTGGAAAGCGTGCGATGAAGACCTTGTTTGCCCCGAACTCGACGGCCCTGTCGTCTGTGTCGAGCCGCAATACGACTTCGCGGAAGTAAAAGTCTCCCCGCCGTTCGCGACTTACGATTTCGAGGTGGATGGGGGACTTGTAGAACGCCTCAAGTGTGGGAGTCATGTCGCTACTGTGAACCAGCAACGAGCGATATGGTTCGGGCACGGCCTCGCCGCCTACCTGTTCGATGCGTGGCAGCGGCAGCTTGGCATGGGCGTAAAAATCCGACAGCGGGTAGATAAACGTATCAGGCATAGCGTCCGGTCTTGTGTTCAGGTTTGAAAAATTCGTGAAGCAGGCGATCAATCTGCAGCAAGCCTTCGCGTGTGATTCCTATTTGATCTCCACCGTTGGTGAGAAAACCCCATTCCTTCAGTGTGGCGAGTGGCTTGGCAAAATGTTCGCGCGGATCGCTGCCGAACTTGGCTTTGAACTTCTCCGTGCTCACCGAGCCGAGCTTGAGTTGGAGCATAAACTCGCGGATGTAGCGCTCGTCAGCGCTGGGTATGAGCGCGCGATAAACGGGTAGTTTCCCCGCGTTTACGGCGTCCACGTAGGGCTGGAACTCGTGGTGATTCTGATAATGCACGCCGCTAAGATGGCCGAAGCTTGCGACGCCGATTGACAAAATATCCGCTCCGGTGAACAAACCCTCGCGATAAATGAATTTCACCTTGGCCGGATCGCGGACGACAGTTGTGCCGCTTGTGACGGTGTAGCCGACCTTCTCAAACTCGCGATAGGCGTAGTCCACCCATGCGCGTTTCGTTTCCCAATCGGCGACTGGTGCGACGAGTTTGCCGCCGGCCTTCATCTGCTGATAGATGCCGGTGTTGTATGGTACTTCCATCTGATAGATCGTGACGGAGTCCGGTTGGAGCGCGACGGCTTTGGCGACGGTCTCGCGCCACTTGTCTTCCGTCTCCTCGACCATGCCGGCAATGAGATCAATGTTGATTTGCGGAAAACCGATGTCGCGCGCGAAGGCGTAGGCGCGGGCAATTTCTTTGGAACGATGTGCGCGCCCGTTAATCTCCAGGATGTGATCGTCGAAATGTTCGATGCCTAGCGAGAGTCGCGTGACACCGAGATCGCGGATGGCTTGCAACTTATGATCTGTGAGCGTGCCAGGCTCGGCCTCGAACGTCACCTCCTCGACTTCGTCCCACGACAGCAGGCGTTTCATGCCGTCGGTGAGAAATTTCAACTGATCTGGCGAAAGATAGCTAGGCGTGCCGCCCCCGAAATAGACGAACTTGGGTTTGCGTCCTCCAATGACGGGCTTGCCCGCATAGACCGTAAGTTCTTTGAGCAAAGCATCAAGATAGCCGCGCACTTCGGAGGAATCCTTGTCGGTATAAACTTTGAAGTAACAGAAGTGGCAGCGTTTGCGGCAAAACGGAATGTGTGTGTAAAGGCCGAGTGGAGTTGAGGTCGGATTGTTGAGGGTTGGAGGAACGCGGTTCAACGCAGCCTCAAATTGGGGGATGAACTCCGGCTTCCAAAATGCGAAGGGCGGATAGTTGGCGACGAAGTAGTTGCCCGCAGTCGTTTCGTGACGGAGCGGCGGGGCGGCTTGAGGCGGGGCGGAACTCATGGCAATGCAATCTCAACAATCTTCCACAATGTGTAATTGGTCATCCGGTCGCTGTCCAGTGTTCGCAGACTCAATTCTCGCAGTGGATATTCACAATTCGATGCTGTCGCCGAGTTGCGGCAGCAGAGCTTTGATGCCGTGGCGTTCCTGGATGAGTTTCGCCAGTGGCAGGCGACCGCGATCTTCACCGTGAGTCAGAGCCACGCGCGGATGTCCAGCGGCGAGATGACCGAACCAATCCATCAAATCCGTCTGGCCCGCATGGGCACTGAATCCGCCGAGTGTGTGGATGTGGGCCTTCACCTGAATCTTTTCGCCGAACATCGTAACTTCCTTTTCGCCGTCCACAAGGCGGCGTCCAAGTGAACCTTCGCCTTGATAGCCGACGATCAACACGCAGGCTTCGGGTTTGCCGAGATTGTGGCGGAGATGATGGAGGATGCGTCCGCCTGTACACATACCGGCTCCAGCCATGATAAGACAGGGGCCGGGCTGATCATTCAGTGCCATGGAATCCTGCGCGGTCGGCGTGGCTTTCAACGTAGTTAAATCTTCGGTGAGCGGTCGTTCACGGCGCAGAGCCTGAAATTCCTCATCGAACAAACTCATGTGCGCCCAATAAATCTTGGTCGCTTCGATGGCCATCGGGCTGTCGAGATAGATCGGAAACTTCGGCACTGTCCGGTGGCGAAACATCTGCGCCAGCAGGTAGAGCAACAGTTGCGTGCGCCCGATGGCGAAGACAGGCACCAGCAACTTGCCTTTTGTGACCACGGCGCGTTTCACGATGCCCTCGAATTCCTCCACCGTCTCGGCCAGCGGTTTGTGGTCACGGTCGCCATAGGTGGATTCCATCACGACGAAGTCCGCCTGGTGAAAACCTACTGCGTCCTTAAGAATCGGTGCGCCCTTCGGCCCGATATCGCCGGAGAAAACGATGGTCTTGGTTTTACCGCCATCGGTCACGGTGAGTTGAATGCTGGCGGAGCCGAGCATGTGTCCGGCTTCAACAAATTGCGCGCGGATGCCCGGAACAACTTCGACGCGTTGGTCGTAGTTCACCGGCTTAAACAACCCGACGAGATCGTCCACGTCTTTCGCGGAATAGATCGGCTCGGTGGGTTGTTTGTCGGGATGTTTGCGGTTGTAACGCTCTGCGTCCATGGCTTGCAGATGCGCGGAATCACGCAGCACCAGCGTTGCGAGCGGGATGGTGGGCTCGGTGGTGATGATCGGCCCGCGATAACCGGCCTTGGCGAGCAGCGGCAGCCGTCCGCAGTGATCCAGATGCGCGTGCGTCAAAACCACGGCGTCGAGTTTGTGGGGATCGAGGCTGGCGGGGACGCGGTTCATTTCCTCCTTCTCCCCGAAACCCTGGAACATGCCGAAGTCCACCAATACGCGCGCCTGGCTGGTTTGCACGAGATAGGATGAACCGGTGACCGTGCCGGCCGCCCCAAGGAATGTGAGTTTGATGGACATGATGCGTTGGTGATAGTTTTTGGTGCGCGGAGTATCGGCTTGGCAGTGGGACAATGACAAGCTTGCGCTGTCAGTTGGATTTTGTTCCAAAGCAATAAACGCTTCCGTCATCGCAGCCTATCACAATCCTGCTATCGGCCACGGCGGGTGAACTTTCAACAGGCTGGCCGAGTTCGTAAGACCAGAGTTCCTTGCCGTCCTTCAAAGAGACGATGTAGAGCCTTCCATCACTTGAGCCCACTACAACCTTGTCTCCGCAAACCACTGGCGAGCTGTCCACTTTGCCGCGAGAGGCGAATGTCCAGATCCGCTTTCCATCTGCGCGGTTCAAGCAGTGCAATTGTTTGTCGCGTCCGCCAAACACAACGCGGTCCTTTGTCACGGCGGGTGAGGAGAAATAAGGAAAGCCGCGATCACGAAACTTCCAGATGTTCGTTCCAAGGTTGAGGTCGACACAATTGAACTCATTGTCCATGTGGCCGAAATAGGCGCGACCTTCCACCATCGCCGCAGAGCCGGCCACGTACGCGCCGGCATCAATCTCCTTGAGCTGTTTCCCATCAGCGAGCGAGATTACGCGCAACAATGCATCGCAACCGCCAAACACCGTCCGTCCTTCTGACACGGCAGGCGAGCCATTGATGTAGTTGCTCGTCTCGAACACCCAATTGGTTTTTCCGGTGTTTGCGTCCACGCAGTGGAGACGATAATCGTAACTTCCAATCAAAATCCTTTTTTCGCCGTTCGTTCCGGCAAACCAGTTTGGCGAACCGAGAATCTTGTCATCGGTTTTATATTTCCAAATGAGCGTTCCGTCCTCCGCCTTTAACGCGTAGAGGAATCCATCGGCCGAACCAACGAAGACTTTTCCGTCGAGCACCAGTGGAGACGATTCAACGCTGCTGCTAGTTCCGAACGACCAGAGCCTTTTGCCGGAAGCCAGGTCAAGTGCATAAAGATTGGTGTCAGACGATCCGACAAACACGCGCCCTCCCACGATGGCTGCAGATGATTTCACATCACCGCGAGTCTTGAATGTCCAGAGCAGCGAAGGCTTGTCGGATAATGCGCCTGCTGCCACGCCGGTCAGGGCAGGGTTGCCCCGGAACATCGGCCAGTCTGCTCCGTATCCCGAAACGCACAGCAGGCCGGAAAGCATCACGATGAGTCGTTTAACGAACATGACTGGTTGGATGAGCATTGCAGGCGAATTATTCGCCCGGCTGTGCAAAGGAGCAAACTCAATCTCGCTTCCCGAGCGCTGGGATCCGCTAAAAATGCCACCAGAAAAACTCTTGCAATCCCAAACAAAGATGAAATAGTTGCCCCGTCTGATAGATGGCTTGTCGCTTCCACGACATGGTAAATCTTCAAGTGAACTCGGTTCAGTGATGATTTGAAACCCGGCGGTCGGGAACAGTGTGGAGAAAGCAAAGTTGGTCTAGGACAGAAACATCACATGAGCACGAAGTTGTTTGTCGGAAATCTCTCCTTCAAAACCACTGAAAACGACCTCCAGGACGCTTTTGCCGCCTGCGGCACGGTCGTGGAAACCAACCTGATGATGGATCGCATGACGGGTCGCCCCCGTGGATTTGCGTTCGTCACCATGAGCAGCCCCGAAGAAGCGCAGAAGGCCATTGATACCTTGCACGGCAAGGAATTCGACGGTCGCGCCTTGACGGTCAACGTAGCACGTCCACGCGAAGAACGTCCGCCCGGCGGTGGCGGTGGCGGGCGCGACCGTGGTCCGCGTCGTGAATACGGCGGCGGCGGTGGCGGTGGCGGCGGGCGTGGTGGTGACCGCGGCGGTGATCGCGGCGGTCGTTACTGATCGCTGATTCGATTCAATTTTTTCACGACGGGATCCTGCGTTTGCCGGATCCCGTTTTTGTTTTTCCCTTGAGTTAAACTCAAGAAATCCACGAATCTGACGCATGGACTGGTTCTATTCAGACAACGACAAACAGGCCGGCCCCGTCTCCGAGTCGCAATTGGACGAACTTCTCCGCAGCGGGACCATCGGTCGCGACACGCTTGTCTGGCATTCCGGCATGACGGACTGGCAACCGTTGCACGTGGCCCGTGCCGTGCCGCCCCCGGCGATTCCTCCCGTGATCCCGCCGCCTGTGAGCGACGGCACAAACGCCGCGTGTGTCGAATGCCGCCAATGGTTTTCGCAGAGCGACATGGTGTTCCTGCACAAGAGCTGGGTCTGCGCCGGTTGCAAGCCGGTCTTCCTCCAAAGGCTCGCTGAAGGCGCAGCTCCTTCGCCGGGTACCGGATTGCTCTGGCGGCTCAAGAAACAAATCGTCATGCGCCCCGGCACCGAGATGCCGGACAAATGCGTCCGCTGTAACGCTCCCTCTCAAGGTCCGAAACTCAAGCGTGAACTCACGTGGCATCCTCCGGCATATTACATTCTCATCGTCGTAAGCCTGCTCGTTTACATCATCGTGGCAATGATCATTCGCAAGAAGGCCATCATCCACGTCGGGTTGTGTGACAAACACCGGTCGCAACGAAAATGGGCCATCGGCATCTGCACCTTCGGAGTGGTGGTTGGGTTGGGACTGTTGATTGGCGGAGCCGTGAATGAGAATGGCTGGGTGGCAATCTCGGGAGTGTTGCTGTTGATCACAGGCATCGTCTGGGGTGCACTCAAGGCCACGATTGTTTCCGCCGCGAAAATCGACAAGGAATTTGTCTGGGTCAAGGGCGCGTGCTCTGATTACCTCGCTGAACTGCCGGAGTGGAATGATGTGAGTTGAGCCGGGCTTGTGCATCGGCCCGGCATTTACAGACGAGATGAGCATCGCAATCGAAACCAGCAATCTTACCCGTGACTTCGGAACTTTCCGCGCGGTGAACCAGCTTTGTCTTCGCGTTGAGTCCGGGTGCTTCTACGGTTTCCTCGGGCCAAACGGTGCCGGCAAATCCACCACCATCAAGATGCTCACCGGGTTGCTCTCGCCGAGCGCGGGCGTCGTTCGCATCCTCGGCGAGGATGTGAGCGATCCACGCCGCGCGCTTGAAGTGAAACGTCGAGTTGGCGTGGTGCCGGAAAACCTGGCGTTGTTCGACAACCTCACAGCGCGCGAATACCTCACGTTCATTGGCCGCATGTATCTGCTGCCACGGGACACGGTCAGAACACGCACGGAGGAATTGCTCAACATGATGGATCTCGCCGGAGAGGAAAAAAAACTGACGCTGGAGTTCTCGCATGGCATGAAAAAGAAACTCGCGTTGGCGGCCGCGCTGATTCCAAACCCCGACCTCCTGTTTCTGGATGAACCATTCGAAGGTGTGGACGCAGTGGCATCGCGTGTGTTGCGCGACATACTCCGGCAATGTGTGAGCCGCGGTGCGACTGTTTTCCTGACTTCGCACGTCCTGGAAATTGTTGAAAAACTTTGCACGGACGTGGGCATCATCGCGAAAGGACAGATGGTTCATCAGGGCTCCATGGAAGAATTGCGGCGCGACGGTTCATTGGAGGACAAGTTTCTGGCAGTTGTCGGCGAGACAGGACACGACAGCCAGAAGTTAAGCTGGCTGGAAAGCTAAGTGAACTGGGAACAACTCAAGACAGTATTCTGGCTGCGCTGGACGCTGACGCGCAACCAGTGGAGGCGAAGCGGCGGCCTTGGCGCGGTCATCGCCGTGGTGGTCGGCGTCGGGGCTGTCGTCGCGGGCACCATGAGTTTTGCCGGAGGTATTCTGGGGGCGGTTTACGGATTGCGCGAGGCATCGCCGGTTCTTGTGATGGGAGTCTGGGCGGGCATTACCGCTGTATTCCTTCTGGCCTGGCTCATCGGGATGCTCGCGGAGCTTCAGCGTTCCGAGACGATTGATCTTCAGCGCCTGATGCACCTGCCGGTGGCGCTCGGCCAGATGTTCGCAGTGAACTACCTCACGTCGCACTTCGCAGCCAGCATCATCGCATTTGTTCCAGCAATGATTGGCCTGGCAATCGGCCTCGCTTATGTACGCGGCGCGGCGATGCTCCTGCTGCTGCCTCTGGCGTTGAGCATGGTGTTCATGGTCACGGCGTGGACGTACTGCTTGCGCGGCTGGCTCGCCTCCATGATGACCAATCCGCGTCGTCGTCGCACGATCATCATGGGAATCACGTTCGCAATTATTTTGCTGGCACAGTCACCGAACATTTATTTCAACGTCATCCGACGTATGGGGGCGAAGCCGGCAATCACCGCCACCACACCCGATTCTGCAAGGCAACAACGCGACGCGCGGAGTGCAGAAGAGAAGAAGATGTTTGGCAACATGGTCGCTGCGCAGAAATTCATTCCGCCGCTCTGGTTGCCTGTGGGGGCGAGGGCTTTGGCGGAGGAAAATGCGTGGCCCGCGCTGCTTGGAACACTCGGTGGTGTCACCATTGGCGCACTTGGGCTGTATCGCGCGTATCGCAGCACCTGGAGATTTTTCCACGGCGAGACTGGTGGCAAGGCAGCGGTCACCGGAAAATCCACCGCCGCATCTCCATCGCGCAAAGCCGGCAGCAATCAGTTTTTGGAACTGCGACTTCCCGGTGTGCCTGAACAGGCTGCGGCGCTGGCGCTGGCCACGTTTCGCTCCATGCTCCGTGCACCCGAGGTCAAAATGGCCTGGGCCACCTCATTCATCGTGGCGATCATTGTCGGCGCGGGAGTTTTTAGAAGCGCGGCGGCGAATGTCTCCGATGTGGCAAAGCCGTTTATCGCAGCAGGCGTGGCGGCGTTTTCTGTTTTTATGCAGTTCGGCTTCCTCGCGAATCAATTTGGATTCGACCGCGACGGCTTTCGCGCGTTGGTTCAATCGCCCGCAGAACGCCGATTGATTTTGCTTGGCAGGAATCTCGCGACGCTGCCTGTCGGTGTAATCTTCGGAACGCTGATGACAACTTTGGTTTCGATCGGACTTCATCTTTCGATGACCGGAACAATTGCCGCGCTGTTTCAACTCGCGACCACCCTGATGCTCGCGGGCATTGCGGGAAATCTGCTCTCGATCCTGGTACCTTACCGGATGCAGCCCGGCACAATGAAGCCGACCAAGATGCCGGCGCTCGCAATGCTGATGATGGTGTTGTGTCAGTTGTCGTCTCCGCTGGCGACTTCTCCTGTGATGTTGCCGCCGTTGTTTGAGTGGCTCTGGCGGAGGGCCGGCTGGCCCGGCGTGGTTCCGGTGAATTTGTTTTTCTCGATGGGACTCGCCGGACTCGCTGCATTCGCCTACTGGCAAATGCTTGGCCCGCTTGGGCGTTTGTTGCAACGACGCGAGACAAGGATTCTTGCGGTGGTGACCGCCGAGGTGGAATGAGTGGTCCTGGCCGGCTCAAATTCAACACCTGATCCCAAGGTCAAGACTTCTTTCCCGAAGACAATTGAGAATTTTCTTGAGAATGTTTGGTCCGGAGTTCATCACTGGCACGGCGGCTGCATTCGTGTTGTGCAAAGCCGTAACCGATCTTTGATTTTCAGTAGAACAAAAACAGATTTACCCTGCTCTGTTCGTGATTAGCAGCCATATCCTTGAACCGTAATTATACGAATCCTGGGACGAAGCTGTGATGGCAGCCGACAGGCCTTGATTGGAAGTCGAAAACCATCCTGCCAGTTCCGCATGTTGCTACAACATGTTCAAAGGATCCGCCGCACACGGCAATGGTGGGGTTATTTTAACGCGCACGACAACGTGCGTATTGCAGACGAAGCCCGCCGAACATGGCGGGCTTTTTCTTTTTTGGCAATTCACCGCGAACTGTTAGTCTCCGTTCCATGGCGCGCGATGACTTGTTTGCGAGCACTCCCAATCCAAAACTGGAACACTCTGAACCGGAGGATGCCGCCGCGCCCCGGCATCAACCTCTCGCAGCGCGGATGCGCCCGCGCTCGCTGGACGAATACGTTGGTCAGTCTCACATCCTCGGGCTAGGACAGTTGCTCCGGCGTGCAATCGAAGCCGACCGCATCCAGTCGCTGATTTTTTTCGGACCGCCGGGCACCGGCAAAACTTCACTCGCCCAGATCATCGCACTTCAGACCAAAAGCAAGTTTGAGCGTCTCAGTGGCGTGGAATCCAACGTGGCTGACATGCGCCGCGTGCTGGCCTCCGCGCACAACCGCCTCGAAAACTCCGGACAGCCCACTATCCTGTTCATTGACGAAATCCATCGCTTCAGCAAATCGCAGCAGGACGTGCTGTTGCCCGACGTCGAGAGTGGCGTCGTGAAACTCATCGGTGCGACTACGCACAACCCGTTTTTCTTCGTCAACTCTCCGCTCGTTTCGCGTTCGCAAATCTTCGAGTTGCGTCCGTTGAGCGAGGACGAGTTGTTTGATCTGATTTCCCGGGCGTTGATTGATGCCGAGCGCGGTGTTGGCTACTTGAAAATCAAAATCGAGAAGGAAGCGGCGCGTCATCTCGCCAGACTTTCCGATGGCGACGCGCGCAAGGCGTTGAACTCTCTCGAAATCGCCGCGCTCACCACTCCGCCTGAGTCCGATGGTACAGTGCGCATCACCCTCGAAGTCGCTGAGCAGAGCATCCAGAAGAAAGCCATCGTGTATGACGGAGATGGCGACGCGCATTACGACACGATCTCGGCATTCATCAAAGCCATGCGCGGAAGCGACCCGGACGCGGCTCTTTACTGGCTGGCAAAGATGATTCATGCAGGAGAGGATCCGCGATTCATTGCGCGACGGATTGTGATTCATGCGGCTGAGGACGTTGGGTTGGCGGATCCAATGGCGCTTGTGCTGGCGAACGCGGCGTTTCAGGCGGCGGAGTTCATTGGCTGGCCCGAGGCGCGGATACCGATTGCGGAGGCGACGATTTACATCGCCACGGCAAACAAAAGCAACAGCGTCATCAAGGCGATAGACGCAGCCCTCGAAGATGTGAAGTCCGGTCGTACCCTGGCCGTGCCGGAACATTTACGTGATGGTCACTACAAAGGTGCAAAGCAACTTGGCCACGGGGTTGGCTACAAATACGCGCACGACTACGAGGGCCATTTCGTGCCGCAGGATTTTCTTGGCGCGGAAAAGCGATTCTATGAACCGACCGAACAGGGCGTTGAAAAGAAGATCAAGGAGCGGGTAGAAAAGTGGCGAAGCCTGAAATCTCAGGGACCAACAAAGTAAAACTCCACCGCCGTTTCGGACGATGGAGCGTAAAACAACGGTTCAGATCAGTTCTTATCCCCGTCCTTCTTCTTCCGGGCGAGTCCGGCCTTTTCCAATTTCGCCTTGTCTTCTGTGCTGATCTTGGCGCGCTCTTCCTTGTCAAGCTTGCCGTCCTTGTTGGTGTCGTATTTCTCCAGAAGCGCTTTGCGGGTGGTCTTTTGATCCTCGGTCAGTTGCGGGTGTTTCTTGCCTGCTCCCTCTTTTTTCGTTTCTCCCGCGTTCGCGGCGATCGCAATAGCGGTGGTTACACAGAGTGCTATAAGTAATTTTTTCATGTTTGAACCTGGTTTGATTTTTATTGTTAACCGACATTGAACAGACGCATTCCGTACCGTGCTGGTTACAAGATCAATCTATTGGTCTGACAAGACAGCGGCTTCACGTCCTTCGTGGAGCTTTGGACGGAAGAATCTCCAAATTGTTCAACCTTTCTTTGGCGGTGCGCCCGGATTTTATGGCGGTTTTCTATTGAGCGATGATTCGTGGCGTCGTATCACGTTGGCGCATGACAAACTACGAAGCGCGCTTTGACGGCATCAAACGGCTTTATGGCGCAGCGGGTCAGCAACGACTTTGCGACTCGCACGTTTGCATCATCGGAATTGGCGGGGTGGGCTCCTGGGCTGTCGAGGCTCTGGCCCGCAGCGGCGTCGGCAAGCTGACGCTCGTGGACCTCGACGACGTTTGCATCAGCAACGTCAACCGCCAGACCCACGCGGTGACGGGTGAATTTGGCAAACCCAAAATCTCCGTGATGGCTCAACGTGTAAAACTCATCAATCCGGATTGCGTCATCCACGAATGCCAGTGGCTCTTCACGGCTTCAACCGCTGGAGAAATCCTCGCCATCAAGTTCGATGCTTTGCTTGATGCGATTGACAGCCCTTCGATGAAGGCGCTGATGATCGCCGAGTGCGTGCGGCGTGGAATCCCGGTCATCACAACGGGCGGTGCAGGCGGGCGCCGCGACCCAACGGCTCTGCGTTGTTGCGATCTTGCCCACTCGACGCACGACCGTCTTCTCGCCGTCACGCGAAAGCTGCTGCGAACCAATCATGGTTTCGCAAAAGAACCGGAAACCTCGTTCGGTGTGCCGTGTGTGTTTTCGCCTGAAGCGCAGGTCTTCCCCGCAAACGATGGAACAGTTTGCGAAAAGCGCGAAGCGGACTCGAGTCTGCGGCTTGATTGTCGCAGCGGCTACGGCACTGCGTCGTTTGTGACGGGGGCGTTCGGGTTCGCGGCAGCGGCGGAGGTGGTTCGGATTATCGTTGAGTCACCCCGCCAAAAAGCCTGAAGAAGTTTTCCTCCACGCGAGTGGCAAGTGATTCCAATGACTCACCAAATAATCCCGATGCGAACGCGTACACGGCGGCGATATTTGCCGGGTGATTGAAAGCTTTGCCGGTCGTTTCTTCCGTGAACGGAATCACGCCAGCAGGGATGAATTGATTTTGAATTTGCGGGAGCAATTGATCCGGCGCATCGGTTTCGAGCAACAACCGCTCCCGAGGAACGTGACGAAAGGCTTCGCGCTGACGCTCCTTCCGTTCGTGTGCAAAGTAACCTGGCAGGGAAAAATACGCGCCCAGTTCACTGAATAATTTCACCATTTCCTTGGGGCCACCGTAGCTGTGGAGCAAAAAACCGCAGCGTGGTCGTGGTGTATCTCTCAAAATCTCAAACATTCGTCCCCAGGCCTGGAGACAGTGAATGCTCACAGGAAGGTTCCTTTCCGCCGCGATTCGCAGTTGCGTGATGAAGACTTCTTCCTGCCCTGAGTACCCAAGATCAGGTTTCCAACGATCAAGACCAATCTCCCCCACAGCCGACGGACATTGGTCGAGAAAATGAATCAGGTTTTTCTGCCATTCCGGCGTACGTTCATGAATGTACCAGGGATGGTAACCGAAACTTGGAACAACCTGGGTGTGGCGCGTCAGTTCCAGCACCTGTGGCCAATCCTCTTCGCACGAACCGTTCACCACCATGCGGGCCACACCTGCGCGCTCGCACTCAGCGATCAATTCGGCCTGACGCCCGCCGAATCTCTCATCCTGAAGGTGATTGTGCGCGTCATAAAATCGCAGGCTCATGCGCGCCAAGTTTCGTTTTCATCCGTGATAATGGCAAGAAGTTGAATTCGCAGAACAGCCCCTCAGTTCCTGATTGTCTGGTCAGGGATTCACAAACCTCGCAGTTTGCGTTGCCGTGCGATAGCGCTGGCCGCTGCCATTCTGCACAACCGCAAAAAATGAATGCAATCCAGCACCCAGGGTTGTGCCCTGGAAGTTGAATGTCACCGCAGATTGGTTTGTCACCGTCGCAAGTACGCCACCAGTGCTGAAGAGCGTGATGCTGGAAATATCATTTATGTTCGCCTCCACCTGAATTTGATACGAGCCGGAAACGGAATTGGTCGCAACCATATCCACAAACGTGAGCGTGGCAGCCAGCGAAATGTTCTGTACGCGGACGGGCAATTGCACGCGTGTCTGCGTGCGCACATGGCTGCCCTCGTAAGCCACAGCGGTGAGTTCGTGCCATCCATCGTCCAGCGTCGTTGTGTTGAGCGTGAATCTCGCGGTGAGCTGCGTTGCGCCAGCAGTGATATAAAAATGATTTCGCGGTTGAAGGTCGGTGAGGTTTTCCGTGAGCATGACCGTTGCGGCAGGATTCAACGCCAGTCCGCCGGATGTGGAGAGAACAACTTTCGCGCCCGCCGCCCGGAGGCCGGGACTGCGAGCGCGAAGGTTGAAGGTGGTCGCGCCAAAAAATCCCGCATACACGTCCTCGGCAATCACACCATCACCAGTCTGCATTCCAGGCGACGAGTTGATGAGACTGACCAGTGCGTTGGCGAGATCGCCGGGAGTGCCGTCAGCGATCTGGTTTGTGACCGCAACGGTGGCGATGCTGCCGTTGGTTTTTGTAAGCGTCAGTTTCAGCCATGTGCCGATCTGCACCATCCCGCCGACGCTGCATGAGTGAAGACCGTAGGCGCTTGAATCGAGAAAATTCATTCGCGCAGGTTTCAGGAACGTCGTTGTCACTCCTGCCGAACCGGCAGTCGTGGAGAACGGCGGGCCATTGTTGGTACCCGAGTTTCCGGAGGCTGTTGGGGAAATGCCGAGGTTGGACGGCGAAAGCGGGCGATTTGTTCCAAGATAACGCACCTGCACTCGGTCACCAAACGCCGTCGCAATCGTCTGCGTCGCGTTGCTGATGGCAGGCGAATTCATGGTGACCGCAAGTCCGCTGGCGATGGATGACAGCGTGGCGTTCGCAGGCACGGTATATTGGACGGACTTGCCGTTTACCTTGAGTGCGATTTGATTTCCCGCCGCCGGCGCGATGTTCGTGATTGTTTTGAAAAACTTTCCATCCACAAACAAATCCATCTGTTGCAGCGGCCGACCCGCGTCTGAGGCAGTGAATTGCACGGTGAGTTGGGACATGCCGTTCAGGACGTCGCCCGGATCAATGCCGACCCACAGACCGGAGCCGGATCTGGCAAATGGTGCGGCCAGTGGTTCACCCACCACCAATCCCTGATAGGGTGACTCAAGGCTTTGATAATAACACTCCGCCAGGCTGAAGCCGCGCGCCTGGTAAAAATAGTTCTGAGGACTGGGAAATTTTTCAAGCGCAGGGGATGGTTCACTGACGGTACCGTAACCGCCCGCCGCGCCTGCATGAATGAACGCCAGCAGCGAGGTTTGTTCATTGTAACCGAAAATTCCCCCACCAAACGACGTCAGGCTGTCAGCCATGGCGCCGGGGACGAATGCGTTTGGCGACATGCTCAACGTCATCAGCCCCGTCTCGAAGCCAAGCAAGCTGGTCAGACTCGACGGCCAGTCCAGATTCGTTCGTGTTGCAGAATAATCCCCACGCAGCCGCGTGTTGAAGATGGCGTTGTCAAACATTCGATAGCGGATGTTGCGTAACGGATCAGAGGATTTGGCCAGCACAACGCTCGCGGTCGGAAATGTGGCATCGCTGTCCACGCCATGATCCACGAGTTGTTTTGCCTGCGCGAGCGAACCGGCGGTGATCATTGTGGTAAGAAACGAATAGCCCGGCGCACTGGCGGGCTTCGCGTCGGGGAATGGTGACTCGCTGGCGAAGTAGCTGTTGGTGATGGCGAGCGAACCAATACCGGTGCCAGACTTGATTCCGTAGTAAAGTCCGGACGTGGTGCCGTTGCCCAAAACGTCGTTCACAGTCTGGTAGGGGATGTCCATCGAGAGCACGACGTAATGAATTTGATTGGTCAGTCCGCGAGCGGCGATTGCCTGAAGCACAGGTTGAAGGAGGTTGGTCTGAAACTGCGTAGAGTCCCAGTAGGTATTGCCCCCGGGCCACGAGATGCGGACGATGTTTTCGGGCGGCACCCGGCGGCGTTCGGAGAAGTAATTGCCCAGTTCGATGGAGTCGGGACTGTTCTGATTGATGACAACGAGTGTATTAAGGCCGCTCCCGCCCGCATAGGCATGCAGGCCGAACAGACTGCTCCACAGGAGAATCCCGCTGAATAACAACCGCCAGAGTCCGACAAACGACATAGACTGAAGTTGTTTTAGCAATCGCAATGCCCTTTGAAACTGTCCCGAAACTGGTGAAGGCGTTCAGCCCTGGCCCAACTTCTTCGATTTCTCCGTCGCGGCGCGAACCGCGCTGATGACAGTGCCGCGCAACTTGCCTTTTTCCAGTTCGTGCAAACCCTCGATCGTCGTTCCGCCCGGGCTCGTCACCATGTCTTTGAGCGCGCCCGGATGCTGACCGGTTTCAAGCACCATCTTCGCTCCGCCAAGAACAGTCTGCGCCGCGAGCTTCGTCGCCACGTCTCGCGGCAATCCCGCCGCCACGCCGCCGTCGCTCAATGCCTCGATGAATTGATAGACGTACGCCGGCCCGCTCCCGCTCAATCCAGTGACCGCATCCAGTAACGATTCTTTCACCTGCATCGCCACGCCGACTGCGGAGAAAAGCTTCTGCGCCAGCGCGCCGTCCGCCACGGTGGCGGATTTTCCGGTCGCGTAGGCGGTGGCGGATTCGCCAATGAGCGCGGGCGTGTTTGGCATGACGCGAATGACACGCGCGCCGACAGGCAAGGCCGCCTCCAGTTTTACGATCGGCACTCCAGCGGCAATCGAGATCAGCAAATGGTGGCGGGTGAATTCATCACGGATTTCTCCAAGCGCAGCAGCGGTCTGATCAGGCTTGGTGGCCAGGATCAGAACGTTTGAGGCGCGGGCGACATCGGTGTTTGTTTTCACCGTGCCTGCGCCTGATTCCTTTTTGAAAGCATCACGCGCGGCAGGCAAAGGATCACTCCCGGTCACCTGTTTTCCGGTGACGAGTCCCGCGCGAATGAATCCACGGGCGAGCGCCGTGGCCATCCTGCCTGTGCCGAGAAATCCGATGCTGAGTTTTGCTGGCATGCGTGGCTTTGTAACAGGTTGAACACGCCGGCGGAAGTTAAAAGCTGATCGGACGCTTCAATCAGAATGAAAATCCTCTTGTAGTGCGCGTTCTCTCCGGCCATCCTGCGCCCACACAAGTCACACCAAGCGGGCACGCTTTGCCGCTTTAACGCACATTGCGGATAAACGCAGAATGAACACAGCATGGTTACTGGTGATTGGAGTGCCGCTGGCAGGAATGATTCTCATCCTCTGGCCGTGCGTCCTTGTCGCGGCCCAATCAGACCTGCGCATGGAAGAATTTCGCGAGGAACTCGTGCGCAAGCGGACAAAATCAGACTTGCACAATTAAGGGTGCCGAATCTATCCGCTGTTATGGCTGTATGACGCACTCGCAACCTGGACTTCAAGCCTTCGTACATTTCGTTGAAATAACCAACCGACACTACGCCATTCAGCATAGCCACGCAGTCAGCAGATAAAGCCAACGGCGGTTGAAATGCTTGAGAGCATTGATCAAAGCTCCGTCGTGGCTGGCGGTTCAGGCAGATGAATTCTCGCGTCTTTGGCCGGATCACGCTCGAACACCTTGTAGAGCGCCGGAAGCATGAACAACGTCAGCAGCGTGGAACTGATGAGTCCGCCGATGACGACGGCGGCGAGCGGCTTCTGGATTTCACTTCCAGGCCCGGTGGCGAAAAGCATCGGCACAAGTCCAAGGGCGGCGACGCTGGCAGTGATGAGCACCGGACGTAGCCGGAGAATCGCACCCTTGATTACGGCGAGTTCGACATTGATGCCTTCGCGCCGGAGTTCGTTGAAATAACTCACCATCACCACGCCGTTGAGGACGGCCACGCCAAAGAGCGCAATGAAGCCGACGCTGGCGCTGACGCTCAAGTTGAAGTGGCCAATGATCAGCGCGAGGATGCCGCCGATGAGCGCGAAGGGAATGTTCAGGATAATGAGCAACGCCTGCTTGACCGAGTTGAACGAGCCGAACAGGAGCAGGAAAATCGCGGCGATGGTGATCGGCACGACGATGCTGAACCGCTTCATCGCGCGCTGCTGGTTCTCGAATTGCCCGCCCCAGGTGAGGAAGTAGCCGGGCGGCAGTTTCACCGCCGCGTCAATTTTTATTTGCGCCTCCTTCACGAAGCTGCCGATGTCACGATCGGTCACGTTGCACTCGACGACGATGCGGCGCTGGGCCTGTTCGCGGCTGATTTGCGCCGGGCCTTCGGTCACATAAACGTGGGCCAACTGGCCGAGCGGGATCAACGCGCCTTGCGGTGAGGCGATGAGGATCTGCC
This sequence comes from Verrucomicrobiota bacterium, assembly GCA_013140495.1. Taxonomy (GTDB): domain Bacteria; phylum Verrucomicrobiota; class Verrucomicrobiia; order Limisphaerales; family JADLHS01; genus JADLHS01. The sequence continues at coordinate 40,198 of JABFSR010000023.1, read as the reverse complement.
GGATGGGGGAAACATCACTCCGTGCCGATTCCGGGAAACGCACGGCGAGGCCGAAAACTTTCTGGCCTTCATAAACTTTCGTGGCCTCCTTGCCGCCGATGGCGGTTTCGACGACCTGCTGAACTTCGGCGACGTTGATGCCGTAACGCGCGAGTTTGTCGCGATCAATTTCGATTTGCAGGTAAGCGAGGCCGCTGACTTTCTCGACGTTGATGTCCGCCGAGCCGGACACTTTCCCCAGGACGCGGGCGATGGCCTCCGCCTTGTCCTTCAACACTGTGAGATCATCGCCAAAGATTTTGATGCCGATGGCGGACTTCACGCCGCTGACCAACTCGTCAACCCGCAACGCGATGGGCTGGGAAAAGCTGGACGCTACGCCGGGCAATTCCGCCATTGCGTCGCGCATCTTGTCCACCAGTTCGTCCTTGGTTTTGGCCGTCGTCCATTGCTCATGTGGCTTGAGCGTCACAATCACATCGCTGATCTCAACGCCCATTGGATCGGATGCAATGTCCGCCCGGCCCGTCTTGGAAACTACGTCAATGACTTCAGGGAAACGCTTGAGGATGCGTTCGGCGCGGCCCTGGAGTTCGAGCGATTGCGGGAGCGAGATGCTTGGGATGCGGAAGGTTTGCAGGCCGACGCAACCTTCGTCCAGAGTCGGCAAAAACTCTGTGCCGATGCGTGGCACGAGCGCGAACGCACCCGCCAGTGCCAGCACCGCCGGAACAACGACCAGCCACGGACGGCGCACGCACGGTTTGAGCAACACCAGATAGCCGTGCTTCAACCAGCGGATGTGAAACGGGTCATGCTCGTGAGGAACTTGTTTCAAGAAGATGGTGCAGAGCATTGGCACGAGCGTCAGCGAAAGAATCAACGAGCCGAGCAGGGCAGAAGAAATCGTGAATGCGAGCGGACTGAACATTTTTCCCTCGAACCCTTCCAGCGTAAACAGCGGCAGGAACACGACGATGATGATGAAGATGCCGAACACGATGGGACGTCCCACCTCCTTGGCTGCGTAGAGCACAACCTCCGTTTTGCTGGCGTGCAAATGTTTCGTCGCGTCCTCCGGTTTCTCGGTCAGATGACGGTGGATGTTTTCCACCATCACGACTGCGCCATCCACCATCATACCGATGCCGATGGCCAAGCCACCGAGCGACATGAGATTGGCGTTGATGCCATACCAGCGCATCATGATGAAGGCGAAGAGGGCGGCCAGTGGCAATACGAGCGTGACAATCAGCGCGCTGCGCACGTCGGCCAGCAGCACAATCAAGATGATGAGGACGAGTACTGCTCCTTCCAGCAAGGCATCGGTCACGGTATGAATCGCCTTCTGCACGAGGTCGGTGCGGTCGTAAAACGGCACCAGTTCGACGCCTTTCGGCAACGCCTTCTGGATCGAAGGCAATTTTTCCTTCACGGCGTTGACGACATCACGACCGCTCGCGCCTTTCAGCATAAGGACAATGCCCGCCACGGCTTCGCCTTCGCCGTTGGCGGTGACTGCGCCCTGCCGCAGTTCCGCGCCGATGACCACGTCCGCCACGTCGCGCACATAGATGGACGCGTGTTCGTGCGTCGCGACGATGATGTTCTCAATGTCCTTCGTGTCCTTCACCAAGCCCAGCCCGCGCACGACGTATTGCTCCGAGCCGTGTTCGATGAAATTGCCGCTGGCGTTGGCGTTGTTCTTTTCCAGCGCTTCAAAGACCTGCTGCAACGTGATGCCATAGGAAGTCAGCCGGTCGGGTTTGATCAGCACCTGGTATTGTTTCACCAGACCGCCGAAGGAATTCACGTCCGTGACTCCGGGCACGGTGCGCAAAATCGGGCGCACGATGTATTGCTGGATGGTGCGTAGTTCAGTCGCGTCGTATTTCTTGTCCTTGCTGACGAGGGTGTATTGGTAGATTTCGCCCAACCCGGTGCTGATCGGGCCGAGTTGGACTTCGACGCCCGCCGGCAGTTTGTCCCGCGCTCCCGAAAGCCGCTCGAACACCAGTTGGCGGGCGAAGTAATCGTTCACGTCGTCCTCGAAAACGACGGTGATGACGCTCAACCCAATTTTGGAAACCGAGCGCACTTCGGTGAGCTTCGGCAATCCGGCGAGTTCGATTTCGATGGGGCGCGTGATCAGCTTCTCCATATCGGGCGGCGACATGCCGCCCGCCGTGGCAAGCACCTGCACTTGCACGTTGGTCACGTCAGGAAAGGCGTCAATGGGGATTTGCCGGAACGAAAGCCAGCCGAAGCCGGCGAGAATCAGCGTCGCGAGCAGGACGAGCAACCGCTGGCGGACGGAGAAATTGAGGATGGGATTGATCATGGCGCTATTCCTCTCCCAACTGGCCTTTGAGCATTTCTGATTTTAGGATGAAGCCACCGGTGGTGACGACGTTCTCGCCCGCCTTCACGCCGTCGAGAATCTGCACGCGGCCGGATTGCTCCAAGCCAAGCTTCACGGTGCGCTTCTCGAACTTGTTTCCATCGAGCGCAACAAACACAATCTGGTTCTCGCCTTCGGTTTCGAGTGCGCTGTCAGGGATGAGCAGCACGTTGTCGAGGATCGTCGTGACAATCTCCACGTCGGCAAACATCCCCGGTTTCAGCCGCCCGTCCGCGTTACCCACCGCGATGCGAACCTCCACGGTGCGTGAACCGGCCTCCACCTGGTTGCCGATGAGCACGACCTTGCCGTGAAACTTCTCGTCGGGAAACGCCAGCGTGGTGAAAGCCGCATTCTGACCGAGCTTCACCGCCGCGATGTCGCGCTCCTTCACTTCGGCAATGGCCCAAAGCTGCGCCGGGTCGCTGATCGTGTAGATTGCCTTGCTCTTGTCCACGAGTTCGCCCGCCGTGACGTTGCGCTCGATGATCACGCCGTCAATGGATGCTTTGAGTTCGAGCGGCTTGCCCAAAAATTCGGGCGACTCCACGAGTGCGACCACGTCACCCGCCTTTACCCGGTCGTTCAAATCGAAGTTGAGTTTGGTCAACCGACCTTCGAGCGTAGGCGTGACTTTGGCGGTCTTGTTCAAGTTTGCGCTCACGCGGCCCGCAGCTTTGAGCGTCATGCCGAGACTGCCCAACTGCGCCGGTTCAGTTTTGAGCGTGACGTTCTGCAAATTTTCCTTGGTCAGCGTGACAATGTTTTCGTCGCGCTTGGCTTCGGGCGTGGCTTCCGGTTTGGCGTTAGCGGCTTCGTCTTTTTTGCCGCACCCGGCAAGGGCGACGGCGAGCAAAAGGAGAGTGGTGAGTTTCTTCATGGGAAATTTCATTTAGTTTCGTTGGCGGGTTGGGAAAGTTGATTGAGGGGAACGCCGACGGCGGATTCGAGTTCCGCCTGCGCTTCAAACTGTTTTTGCAGCGTCTCGAAGTAATCGGCCTGCGTGTCGAAATAGGTGCGCTGCGATTCGAGGTAAAGCAGCAGCGGCATCCGGCCTTCGGAATAACCTTGCGCGGCGGCATCGAGCGCGGCCTTGAGCTTGTCGCGCAAAGCCGGCGTGTAGAAGGCGAGTGATTCTCGCGCCGCCGTGAGATTTTGCACCGCCGCGGTCACGTCGCGCAGGATTTCGCGCCGCAACTTGTCCAACTCAGCCAATGCCTTTTCCTGTTCGGCGGTGGCGGTGGCAATCTCACCTTTCTTCTTGTCCCAAAACGGCAGCGGCAAACTCACGCCAAAACCAACGACCTGTTCGTCGCGGGTGTATTCCACGCTCGGGCCGACTTTGAAATCCGGCAGCCGCGACTTGCGGATGGATTGCAGGCTCAGGCCCGTGCGCTCTGCTTCGGCCTCCTGAACTTTGACGGCTAGATTCCGCGCCAGTGCTTGCTCCAACAACGTGGATTGGTCGGGCAACTGGATTGTGCCGTCGAGCGCCCAGGCCACAGTCAGCGGTTCGTTCGGCTTGCGACCCATCAAGGCGTTCAAGGCCACGCGCGCCGCGTCGTGTTGCGCCTGCGCCTCACGCAGAGTTTTTTGCGCGCCGACAACTTCCACTTCCGCCTTGGTCGCCTCGAACTCCGGGGCGAAACCGCCTTCGACTTTCTTCTTCGCGGCGTCCACGAACGATTTGGCGAGCGTCAGGCGTTGTTCGCGCAAGGCCACGACTTCGCGCGTTGCCAGCAAAGTGAAGAAAGCGCGACGCACCTGGATGGCGAGTTGCGAGCGGAAGCCGTCGAGCGCGAGCTGGCGCACGGCAACATTCTTTTCGGCAACGGCTCGTCGCAACGCGCGTTTGCCGGGCCACTCAAAGGTTTGTTCCAGCCCAAAGTCGCCGTGAAACTCCGTCGTGGACGGATCGCGGATGGTTTTGAAGCCCGGTGAGACGGATACTTCGGGATTCTGCCACGTCCTTGCGGTCGTGACTTCGCCCCGCACCGCCGCGATGTCCGCCGACAGGACGCGGATTTCGGGATTATCCGCGAGCGCGAGCCGGATGGCAGCGTCGAGCGTGAGGGCGTTCGTATCCTGGCCTTTTGCAGGAAACGCAACTGCGCTTCCAAGCGCCACCGCCAGGAGAAGTGGCAAACCGCAAAAATTCCATCGCTTCATAATCAATCAAACAAGCAAACCAAAATGGGAATACAAAAACACCAGGGCGTGAAATCACGCCGAATGATTGGGAGAAAAGCCCTCGAACGAGGACTTAATTATGAAGTGAACGAAGGAGCGCGCGGCGGAGAGGCCGTGCGGAAAACAAATTGCCAGCACTGAGGAAGTTCCGGTGGAGAACCAGCGACCGCAGCCGATACGGCTTCGGCGGATAGCGCGATGGCAGTGTCCACGGTTGCGACCGGCAACAGTGGCAGCAAATCCGGCGACGGAACGGAGACACGGATTTGGTTGATCCGATACAGGGTCTTCTCGGCGGGACAACAACCCGTGTCGTCGCAATCCGAAGTCTTCCCTGCGTCGGTGTCATCGTTACACGCCAGAAACTGGAATGCTGGAATCCTCTCCAAAAGGCAATGCGCCGACAGCGGCAGCCAAAGAACCGCTGCCAGAACCATGAGGATGTTTCTTAAACGCCGCATTCCAGTGATTGATGGCCTAAAGCCATGGAATGTTCAAACAAATCCTTTCGGCGACGGAACTTATTTCTTGACGCCTGCTCCTCGCCGCTTGTCTCCGCGTTCCGCCCTGCTACTCTCCGGCCATGAACAACAACGGTGCGGCTTTCATCAAGGAAGAACCCTGGCGCATCCTGCGCATCATGGGCGAGTTCGTCGAATCGTTTGAAACCCTTTCCCATGTAAACAAACCTGCCGTCACCGTCTTTGGATCGGCGCGAACCAAGTCTTCTGATCCGTACTACAAGAAAACTGTTTCACTCGCACGCGAACTCGCCAGACACAACCTTCCGGTCATCACCGGCGGCGGGCCGGGCATCATGGAGGCTGCCAACAAGGGGGCGGCTCAGGCCGGCGGCAAATCCATCGGACTCAACATCAAGCTGCCACACGAACAAAAGGGCAACGCCTACGCGAACGTGCCGGTAAATTTTCACTATTTCTTTTCGCGCAAGGTCTGCTTCGTCAAATACAGTGTCGCCTTCATCTTCATGCCTGGCGGCTTCGGCACGCTCGATGAGTTGTACGAAGTGCTCACGTTGGTGCAGACGGAACGCATTCCGCAGTTCCCGCTCATCTTGTTCGGCAAAAAACATTGGAGCGGACTGCTGCACTGGATGCAGACGCAGATGAGTGAGCAGAATAAATTCATCAGTCCGGGCGATCTGAAACTGCTCACGGTCACGGATGACGTTCAGGAAGTCGTCACAGTCATCCGCGATTATCTGGAACGTGTCGGTCCGCCAAAATCTTTGCCGATGGCCTTCTCCTGAACCATTTCCCAGCGCATGGCCAGCCCCAAGCAATACGCGGTTCTGCAAAAAGACGGCCTCCAGCCCAACGCCGAGCAAATACGCCGCGCGTTCAGTTCGTTTCACAATCTCACCGATGCCGACGCCATCCGGCTCGCCGCGAGCGCCCAAGGAATCCTCATGCGCCAGCTTGGAGCCGATGCCGCGCGTGCATTTCAACGCGCGCTCCAAGCAGAGGGTGTCGCCGCCGCGCTCGTGCTCGAAAGTGATCTGCGTGTTCTGCCGGACGGCAAAGTACTCCATCGTCTCGAACTCAATTCCGATGGCTTCGTCATCTTTGATCTGTTGGGCCGTGCGCAACCGGTTCCATGGAGTGATCTCTCCCTTGTGGCGGCCGGCGCGGTGCGCAACATCGAAACGAGCCGCGACCAGGCTTCGCAACGTTCCAGCTCAACTTTTGGCGTGAACCCAAATGCAATGGCTGCCGGGACAAAACTGGACGCAGGCTCACAACTGCTTCTGGAACTTGTTCTGACCGGACGCCGGTTGCGATACGAAATCAATGCCGCGCACTTTCCGTTCAAGTACGCCATTGACCGTCCTGAGTTTTCCACGCTGGAAAAGTTTGTCTGGCTCGTTAAGGAAATCTGCCGCTGCTCGCCGCACGCGCTGATGAATCGCGGTGCCCGGGACATCCGCGACGGCACCGAACTGGTGCGCGGATACGCCAGCCGCCAGGTGTTCACGGATGAAATGGTGTGGCTGTTGTGGCACAATGCGAATGCCAAACCGACGGGCCACGCTTGAACGATGAAGCCTCTCCTTCACGAAATCACCACGGGCCACACGCCCGAATCGCTCGTTGAACAACTCGGCGGGCAGCGTGATGTTGTGCTTTTGCGGAGCGCAGGGTTCGAGTGGCCGCAGGCGCGATACTCGTTCGTAGCTGCCCGGCCTTTCATCTCTTTCCGCTCGTCCGGCTCACGCTGCGAAATCACGCACCACGCACCACGCACCACGAGCCACGTCCAATTCGGCAATCCCTGGCACATTCTCGATGCCCTCATGTCGCGCTGCGAACTGCTCGACGAGATTGATCTCCCGTTTCCACTCGGCGGCTGTTTCGGCTTCTGGGGTTACGACCTGAAAAACTTTACCGATCCCAAACTCCCGCGACGCGCGGCCAACGATCTCGAACTGCCGGATTGCCACGTCGGTTTCTACGACAGCCTCGTGGTCTTCGATCATCACCTTGGCAAGAAGTGGATTGTTTCCACCGGCCTGCAACCCGATGGCTCACGCAGTGACACGAGGGCAAAGCAGCAATTGGAATTCTGGCAAGCGGCGTTAACGGCTGAATCTCCAAAATTGCCCGCCGCTTGCGCCGAAATGCCCCCCGGAGCGCGGACAGCCTTGTCCGCGCGATCGCCAGACTTGGAACTTGCGGACAAGGCTGTCCGCGCTCCGGCCGCAGGAGGGATCACTTCCAACTTCACCCGCACTGATTTTCTCGCCGCCGTAACGCGCGCACAACAATACATCCGTGCCGGGGATATTTATCAGGTCAACCTGGCCCAGCGCCTGTCCGCTCCGTGCGAGTTTTCCGGATGGGAATTGTTTCAACGGCTGCTCACGGTTTCGCCTGCGCCGTTCGCGGCTTATTTCAACTGCGGAGATTTTCAGGTCGCGTCGTCCTCACCGGAACTCTTCCTGCGCTTGAGCGGCTCGAACATCCAGACGCGCCCCATCAAGGGCACGAGGCCGCGCGCATCCGACGCCACGCGCGACGCCCAGCTCGCCTATGAACTCCAGACCAGCCCGAAGGAACTTGCCGAACTGGTGATGATCACGGACCTGCTTCGAAATGATCTGGGTCGCGTGTGCGAGTTCGGCAGCGTGCAGGTGCCCGAACTGGCGCGGCTCGAACGTTTCGCGCAGGTGCAGCATCTGGTTTCAACGGTCGAAGGGCGGCTCAGGAGCGGCGTCACACACTTCGCCGCGCTGGCATCCTGTTTTCCTGGCGGCAGCATTACCGGAGCGCCGAAGTTCCGGGCGATGGAGATCATTGACGAACTTGAACCGCACGCGCGCGGTCCCTACACCGGTTGCCACGGCTATCTTGGTTTCAACCGCGAAAGCCAGTTGAGCATCAGCATCCGCACGGCGATTCACAAGGCGGACACGGCTTACTTCCACGTCGGGGCGGGCATCGTGGCGGATTCAATTCCCGAGGCGGAATACGATGAAACAATGGCCAAGGCGCGAGGATTTCTGTCTGCGATTGAGCACCGCGTGGGATCCCGCGCCCATCCGCAAACGCAGCCTGCAAAATGACGCTTGACCGGCGACTCTATTCTGATGGCATACCCCCTGTGATTCCATAAGTCTTCAGCACCCTTTGTATTGTTGCTTCAGTGACATCCTTGGATACACCGTTGCTACGTCCGAGGCGGCGAACAATGTCAATGCGTTTCGCAATTTCAGAACTGTCCCGATTCTCTCGAAGGACACATGCCAATCTTTCGATGGCAGTTGGATAATTCTTCTGCCAATCGGGAGAATCCCAAAAACTTCTTTGATAGTCTTCGATGTCCTTTTCTGTTTCAAATTGCCTGATGAATGGAAGCGCGCACGACCATATTATTGCTTTAATCTGGGCACTCAATATCTGTGCGGTTGTTCCTTCATCAATCTCCCACCAGGTATCTTCTTTCTTAGGCATGAAATATCCAATCCGGTCCCCCGCACCTCCGTACCAAGATGTGTGTGGCATATAATCCTCGTAGTCAGCTGGCCGTCGATTCCATTCTGCGCCGATATAAAATGTGAAGCGGATTTCATCTTCGGTCGAACGTCGGTGTTTCTCAAAAATAATACTCCACCTAACCTTACCATCTGGAAGCCGCTTCCGAAAATTCTGTCCAGTTCTGCGAAAACCTTCAGGTTTCAAAAGGGTGTCGACCTCTAGCATCAAAGTTTCGTATTTTTCCTGAGTTACACTCATATTATTCATTGTTGATACCATGTTACCGGAGGCTGAACCAGCGTTCAAAGCTAGTCGTGCCGGTTGTTGATAATCCCGTGGGATATGATCTGAAGGCAGGATATTGGATGTCGAGGCTACTTTATGCTCGCCTGTCGTGAGTTGAACGGTTAGATGACGCCCGTGATCGTTTTTCTCAACGGCGAATTTGTCCCTGAAGAGCGCGCGGTGGTTTCCGTGTTCGACCGCTCGTTTCTTTACGGCGACGGTTTGTACGAGGCGATTCCAATTGTTGGCGGTCGCCCGTTTCGTTGGGCGGAACACCTGGACCGGTTCGCCAGGGGCACGGCGTTGTTGAAAATTCGCTGTCCGTTTTCGGATGAAGAGATGCGACGATTTGCCGACGAACTCGTCGCCCAGAACAAATTGCCGGATGCGCTTCTCAGGATCACGCTGTCGCGCGGTGTCGGGCAACGCGGTTATTCGCCAAAGGGTGCGGACGTGCCGACGCTCGTCATGAATCTGCATCCTCTCCCGCCGCCCGATGTCGGGGTTGTCAAAAAGTGGAAACTGATCACCGCCTCACAGCGGTTGCCGGCAGGCGAACCCCTGGCGCAGTTCAAGAACGCCAACAAGCTGCCACAGATTCTCGCACGCGCCGAAGCGGACGAAGCCGGAGCGAACGAAGCTCTGTTGCAAAACTCCGACGGCTGGGTCGTCGAAGGCACGACGAGCAATCTGTTCTGGATCAAAGGCAACACGGTCAACACGCCGCCGTTGGTGGCAGGCATTTTACCGGGAGTCACCCGCGCGGTGGTTCAGGATATTTGCCGCTCCATGGGAATCGAATTCTGTGAACGCAACATCAAGATCGATGAACTGAAACGAACGGACGGGGTATTCCTCTCCATGAGTTCGATGGGAGTGGTGGTGGCGGAATCGCTGGACGGCGTCCAATTGCCCGAGCCTCCGCTCGTCAGTCAGATTCACCGTGCCTATTGCAATCTGTTGAGGCAGGAGCAGCCGCAGGAACTTGAAGGTTGAACTCAAAATGTTCTCGCATTCCGACGGAGGTCGAATCATTGTCTTTACATGAACACCACGTCCACATTCTGGCTCAATCGCCGCCGCTTTCTCAACCGCCTCGCACTTGGTTCGGCGCTGTTCACCGTTCCCGGCGCGTTTGCGGAGGAACTCATACTCACTCCGAAACAGACCGAGGGGCCGTTTTACCCGGACCACTTGCCGCTCGACACGGATAATGACCTGCTCGTTGTGAATGACTCCATCACGCCCGCAGTTGGGGAAATCACCTGGCTCAATGGGCGCGTGCTCGACAAGAACGGCGCGCCGGTACGCAATGCCACCGTGGAAATCTGGCAGTGCGATTCCAAGGGCGTTTATCTCCACAGCGGAGATCGCAACCAGTCGAAGCGCGATGCCGGCTTCCAGGGCTTTGGCCGCTTTGTCACCGGTTCAACCGGCGAATATCTGTTCCGCACCATCAAGCCGGTCCAATACCCCGGCCGCACACCGCACATTCATTTCAAGCTCAAGCGCGGCGGCAAGGAACTGCTCACCACGCAATGCTACATCAAGGGTCTCGCACAGAACGAAACCGACGGCGTGGTCAAAGGCATCAAAGACACGCGCGCACGGCAGTCCGTGATGGTGGATTTTGCGCCGGTGAAAGACTCGAAGCTCGGTGAACTCAATGCGCGCTTTGACATCGTGCTCGGAGTGACGCCCGAGACGACGTAGGCTTGTTGAGTTTGCGTTTGGAGGAACGCCAATGCGCTTGCTCCGGTGTGCGAGTTCCAACTAAGCTGCTCCACGCGAATGGAGACACGAACTATGTCACGCACCAGCCGTCAGACTCTCAACACCAGCAACGTCCTCTGTGTCATCATGGGCGGCGGGCAGGGCACGCGCCTTTTTCCGCTCACCAAGGATCGCGCCAAACCGGCTGTTCCGCTCGGTGGCAAGTATCGCATCGTGGACGTGCCCATCTCCAATTGCATCAACTCCCGCTTCCGCCGCGTCTATATTCTCACGCAGTTCAATTCCGCGTCGCTGCACCGGCATCTCTCGCAATCCTACAAGTTCGACCACTTTACCGGAGGATTCGTCGAGGTGCTCGCAGCGCAGCAGACCTTTGCTGACACGTCCTGGTACGAAGGTACGGCGGACGCCGTGCGAAAAAACATGGCGCACTTCCTGAATCATGAGTGGGAGTACCTGCTCATCCTCAGCGGCGATCAATTGTATCGGATGGATTTCCAGCACGTCGTCGCCCAGCACGTCGAAACGGAGGCGGAGTTGACCATCGCGACCATTCCCGTGGGCCGGCGCGAAGCTCAATCGCTTGGCATCCTGCAAATCAACGAAGAACGCCGCATCACCCGATTCGTCGAAAAGCCCAAGGATACTGCCGTGCTCGATTCGTTGCGGTTGCCTACCGAGTGGCATCCCAAATTTGACATTCAGGGCGGTCAGGAATCCTTCCTTGCTTCGATGGGCATTTACGTCTTCAGCCGTGATCTGATCCGCCATCTGCTCGACAACGACCTCACCGATTTCGGCAAGCACATCATTCCGCAGGCGATTCAGACCAATCGCGTCTATTCCTACGTGTTCCAGGGTTATTGGGAAGACATCGGAACGATCCGTTCCTTCTTCGAGGCGAACCTCGATCTCGCAGCCGAACTGCCGCGCTTCAACTTCTTTGACATGCACGCGCCGATATTCACACGGCCACGCTTCCTGCCCGGCTCGAAAATCAACGGCGCGCAGATTGACCACGCCATGGTGGCGGACGGGTGCATCATCAACCGCGCGCAAATCACACACAGCATCATCGGCCTGCGAATGCTGGTGGGCGGCAACACCCAGTTGCATCGCGTGGTGGCGCTGGGCTGCGATTATTACGAATCCCACGATTCCATTGTCGAGCACGAGCGCAACGGCAAACCGCGCATCGGCATCGGGAATAATTGCCGGATCGAAAATGCCATCGTGGACAAGAACGCGCGCATCGGAAACGACGTGGTGATTTCGCCGGCAGGAAAGCCAGACCATGTGGATCATCCGCTTTACCACATCCGTGACGGCATCGTGATCATCCCCAAGGACGCAGTGATACCGCACGGAACGGTGATTTGAAACCAAACCCGGCTGCCGTCGCCACGGAAACGGATTGAAATAAACTCACGCTGCGGTCAATGCAGCGCGTGCGTCCTCAACACCGCCGGTTTTCTCCAGGAAATATTCGTAGCCGCCCGTGTACGGCGTGATTTGTCCGGCATTTACGTGCAACACCTTCGTCGCCAGTTGCCGGATGAAATGAACATCGTGTGAAATGAAGATGAGCGTGCCCTCGTAACGCTCCAACGCCAGCGTGAGCGATTCGACGGTGTGAATATCCAGATGCGTCGTCGGCTCGTCCATGAGCAGGAGGTTCGGCGGATCAACGAGGAACTTGATGAGATTCAACCGGCTCTTCTCGCCGCCGCTCAACACCGCCGTCTTCTTGAAGATGTCATCTTTGCGGAAGAGGAATGACCCCAGTATGCCACGGGCTTCGTTCTCCGGCAGCAATGGCGCACTGGCGTTGACTTCTTCAAGCACCGTGCGCTCTGGATCAAGCGTGTCTGCGCGATGCTGGCTGAAGTAACCGATCTTCGCGTTGTGCCCGAGATCACGTTCGCCTTTTTGAAACGGCACCACACCCGCAAGAATCTTCAGCAGTGTGGATTTGCCCGCGCCGTTCGGCCCGACCAACACCGTGCGTTCGCCGCGTTCCACCGTGAGATCCAGGCCGCGATAAACCTGATTCGTGCCGTAGGCCATGTGGATGTTCACCAGTGACACAGCCCGCTGCCCGCCGCGCGGCGGTTGTGGAATCTGAAATCGGAACGGCTTCTTCGGGGCTTGCGGCTGCTCGATCAATTCCATCCGCTCGATCTGCTTGAGCTTGCTCATCGCCTGCGACGCCTTGGATGTCACGGAGCGAAAACGGGAGACAAACTCTTGAAGCGCCGCGATCTCCTTTTGCTGATTCTTGTATGCGGCAAGTTGCTGTTCGTAGCGTTCCTCGCGTTGGCGCAGGAAGTCAGTATAGTTGCCAGTATAAGCGATCAGCTTTTTCTCCGAGATTTCGTGAACCTGACTGATGACCTCATCCATGAACTGGCGATCATGCGAAATCAGCAGCACAGCACCGGAATAATTCTTCAGATAATCTTGCAGCCAGAGCAGCGAGAGCAGATCGAGATGGTTCGTCGGTTCGTCGAGCAACAGAAGGTCCGGCTCCATCACGAGCAATCGCGCCAGCCGCGCTCGCATGATCCAGCCACCGCTCATGGCCTTCGCCTTGCGCTCGAAATCGGTGTCGCGGAAACCAAGTCCGCGCAACATCTTCTTCGCCTTGGTTTCCACCTCGGCATCGTTCAACGCATCATACTTGGCGTGCGCCTCCATGTATTCGGGCGTGGACACCGCGCCCGCCTTCTCCAGTTCGTGCAATCGGTTTTCCAGTGCCGGCAATTCATCCACACGACCGGTTGCGACTTCGAGCACCGTTTCGTCGCCATGACCCTCGGCTTCCTGGGGGAGATAGCCGACCATCGTCCATTCATCGCGTTCGACGGTGCCGGCGTCCGGCTCGCGCTGTTTGAGGATGATCGAGAACAGCGTGGATTTGCCCGCGCCGTTCGGGCCGACCAGCGCGACACGGTCGCCGTAATTCACCTGGAATGATGCATTCTCGAACAGCGTCCGCGCGCCGAGCGTTATCTTAAGATCACGAATAATGAGCATGGAATAAAAGTGGTGGCTGACGGTTCTCCGTCACAAAACGAACAGAGGATTAAACCAACTCCATCCGGGCCGGAGTCATGGATTTACCAGCGGCAACACGAGCCGCAGAGGATATGGGGGAAACGCGCGGCGTCAATGAGCCTTTTGGGAAGGAATCACACCTCGGATCATATTCCATCATTGATTGCTTCCGACTATTTATGTTTCATCTGCCGGGTTTAATTATGAGTTCACACGCCGCGCCTCGTCCTCAGAGAAAATTGCTCGTCGCCAATCGCAGCGAGATCGCCATCCGCGTTTTTCGCGCGGCGACAGAACTCGGCTTCCGCACCGTGGCCATCTACGCGCAGGAGGACCGGCTTGCGATTCATCGTTTCAAGGCGGACGAGGCTTACGTGGTCGGGGAGGGCAAGGGGCCGGTCGGCGCGTATCTCGATATTCCGAGCATCATTTCGCTTGCGAAGGAAAAGGGCGTGGAGTTCATCCATCCCGGCTACGGATTTCTGTCCGAGAACGCCGAGTTCGCGAAGGCGTGCGCCGAGGCTGGCATCACATTCATCGGTCCACGAGTGGAGTTGCTGCGCATGATGGGTGATAAAACCACTGCCCGCGCGCTAGCGCAAAAAGTCGGCGTGCCCACATTGCCCGGTACAGAAGACGCCATTGAAGATCGCGGTGAAGCTTTGAAGACGGCCAAGGAAATTGGTTTTCCGTTGATCATCAAGGCAGCATTTGGCGGTGGTGGTCGTGGAATGCGAGTGGTGACCAAGCCCGGTGACCTTGCGGATTTGCTGGATGAAGCGCAGGGCGAGGCAGGTCGCGCTTTTGGCAACCCGGCGGTGTTTCTCGAACGTTACATTCCGCGCGCGAAACACATCGAGGTGCAGATTCTCGGCGACAAGCACGGCAATGTGGTTCATCTGCACGAACGCGATTGTTCGGTGCAGCGTCGCCACCAGAAGGTGATCGAGATCGCGCCAAGTGTTGAACTTGATGAGCGAGTGCGCAAGGAGTTGTGCGATGCAGCGGTGAAGTTGTGCAAGGAAATCGGCTACGACAACGCGGGCACGGTGGAGTTCCTCTATGACCAGGACTCCAAGGAATGGTTCTTCATCGAGATGAACCCGCGCATCCAGGTGGAGCACACGGTCACGGAAGTGATCACGGGCATTGATCTCGTCCGTTCGCAGATTCTAATTGCCGATGGCAAGCGAATGCATGGTGGGGAGGTTGGCATTCCGGCGCAGAACGACATCCGGCGCAGTGGTTACGCCGTCCAATGCCGCATCACGACGGAAGACCCGGAGAACAAATTTCAACCTGACTATGGCCGCATCCTTACCTATCGGAGCGCGGGCGGTTTTGGCATACGTCTCGACGGCGGCATGGGTTACGCAGGCTCCGTGATCACGCCGTTCTACGATTCGCTTCTGGTCAAGCTGACAGCGAGCGGGCCGACGTTCGAAGCTTCGTTGCAGCGCATGGATCGGGCGCTCCGTGAATTTCGCATCCGCGGGGTTAAGACCAACATCCCGTTTCTGGAAAACGTCATTCATAATGACACGTTCAAGTGCGGCCAGGCTTCGACCACGTTGATTGATACGACGCCGGAGCTGTTCAAGTTGAAACCGCGCCGTGATCGGGCGACAAAGCTGCTCACGTTCCTTGGCGATGTGACAGTGAACGGCAATCCGCACGCGAAAGGTTACATACCGAAGGAATCCCTGTCCGCAGCACGCGTTCCAACGTACGACCACAAACAGACGCCGCCCAAGGGCACGCGTCAGTTGCTGCTCGAACTCGGGCCGAAGAAATTTGCCGAGTGGACGCTCAGGCAGAAACAGTTGCTCGTCACGGACACGACGTTCCGCGACGCGCATCAATCGCTCTTTGCCACGCGTCTGCGAAGTTACGACATGCTCGCCGTGGCGGGCTCTGTCGCGCGCCGAGTGCCGAATCTTTACAGCATGGAGATGTGGGGTGGCGCGACGTTTGACACCGCGCTCCGTTTTCTGCACGAGGATCCGTGGGCGCGTCTGCGCACATTGCGCGAGCGTATCCCAAACATCTGCTTCCAGATGCTATTCCGCGGCTCGAATGCTGTCGGCTATTCCAATTATCCAGACAACGCCGTGGCTGGTTTTGTGAAACACGCCGCCGAAGCGGGCATGGATATTTTCCGGGTGTTCGACTCGCTAAATTATCTGCCGAACCTCAAGGTGGCGATGGAAGCGGTGAACGAAACGCACGGCGTCTGCGAAGCCGCAATCTGTTACACCGGCAACATACTCGACAAATCGCGGAGCAAATACTCGCTCAAGTATTACATCAAACTCGCAAAGGAACTTGAACGCATGGGCGCGCACGTGCTTGCCATCAAGGACATGGCAGGACTTTGTCGTCCGGCGGCGGCGCACGCGCTCGTCAAGGCGCTCAAGGGTGAAATCGGCATTCCAATCCACTTCCACACGCACGACACCAGCGGCGTGGCTGCTGCGTCGGTGTTAAGCGCAACGGAAGCCGGCGTGGATATTGTGGACCTTGCCATCGCTTCGATGAGCGGCTCCACCAGCCAGCCAAATCTGAATTCCATCGTCGCGGCATTGCAGTTTACCAGACGGGACACCGGTTTGGATTTGGATTCGCTCAACGAGTTTGCGGATTATTGGGAACAGGTGCGAACTTACTACGCGCCATTTGACACGTCGCCGAAGGCTGGTAGCGCGGAAGTGTATCTGCATGAGATGCCCGGCGGACAGTTCACAAACCTGAAGGAGCAGGCCGCTGCAATGAGTCTCGCGCATCGCTGGCCGGAGATCGCTCGCACGTATGCCGAGGTGAACCAGCTTTTCGGAGACATCGTCAAGGTCACGCCCAGCAGCAAGGTTGTCGGCGACATGACAATGTTCCTGGTCACGCGCGGCATCAAGCCCGCCGATGTTCTCAACCTCGAACCCGGCAGCGTGCCATTTCCCGAATCGGTGATTGATATGTTGAGCGGCGGTCTTGGGCAACCCATGGGTGGCTGGCCGAAGAAGATTCAGCATGTTGTGCTCGGCAATCGCAAGCCCATCAAGGGCCGGCCCGGTGCGGAACTAAAACCACTCAATTTCAAAAAGATCGCGGACGAACTTACGCCGAAGGTAAAGCGCGAGGCGACGTTGGATGATGTGTTCAGTCACGTCATGTATCCCGATGTATTCGCCGACTATGCCAAGAAGGTGAACGCGATTGGAGATTTGTCAGTCTTGCCCACGCCGGCGTTTTTCTACGGAATGAAGCCCGGACAGGAAGTTGCCATTGAGATCGAGCCGGGCAAGACCTTGTTCATCCGCATGGTGAACATCGGAGCAGTGGACGCGGAGGGAAAACGCAACGTGAATTTCGAGTTGAACGGAATGAGTCGTCAGCTTTCCATCGTGGATCGTTCGGTGAAACCGACGGTGAAGGCGCGCGTCAAAGCCGACCCAGCGAAACCTGCCGAGGTTGGCGCACCCATCCCCGGACTCGTGACAGCACTCTCGGTCAGTGTTGGTGCAAAGGTGGCGAAAGGCGACAAGCTCGCCACGCTCGAAGCCATGAAGATGCAGACAACCATCTACGCGCCTCTCAACGGTGTCGTTGGCGAAATCGCGGTCCACGTTGGCGACGCTGTGGAGAGCAAGGATTTGCTGCTGAAGTTGCGCGAGGCGTAGTGGCGTGTCGTAATCAGTCGGGAATATCCCTGCAGCTTTCTGAACCAAGGAGAAGGCTTCGATCCAATCTGTGGATGTCGGAGTCCCGCGTTTTTTTGTGTCTTCAGGTGACGTTCTGGGTTAAAAAGTCTCCATGCCCCAGGTGCTTCGCATCAAAGATCAGCCAGCGAGCGAGCGTCCGCGCGAACGGCTTGCTGCGCATGGCGCGGACGCGTTGAGCAATGCGGAGTTGATCGCCATTCTGTTGCGCACAGGGCTCAAGGGCATGAACGCTGTGGAGGTTGGAAAGCATCTGATGGCCAGGTTTGGATCGCTGCAAGCGCTCGCACTCGCGTCGGTGGATGACTTGCGGCAGGTCAAAGGCATCGGGCGGGACAAGGCGGTGACGCTCGTGGCAGCGTTTGCGCTGGCGCACAAGATGGCGAGGGAATTGCAGGAGGAATCGCCGCTGCTGGATAATCCCGAAAATATTGTCCGCCTTTTGCGCGCCAAGAATCTCGTGAAAGACGTCGAGACGTTGCAGGTGTTGCTGCTCAACACACGGCGGCGGCTCATTCGAGTGGAGGAAATCACCAATGGCACGGTGGACACGTTGCTCGTACATGCGCGGGAGGTTTTCCGGTCGGCGATTTCTGCCAACGCCTCCGCCATTGTGCTTGCGCACAATCATCCGAGCGGCGATCCGACGCCAAGCGAGGCTGACATCAAGGTGACGCGCGATCTGATCCGTGCCGGGCAACTGCTCAAGATTGACGTGCTGGATCACGTCATTCTTGGGCGAAAATCGGAAACGCGGCAGAAGGATTACGCGTCGTTGCGCGAGCTTGGCTATTTTTTCCAGTGAGAGCGTACGTTTTCGCCTTTGACGCCGCGCGGCGGAAGCGTTACAAGCAGTGCATCAGGGCAACAGGGAATTTCCACGGGCGCGGCCCGGGGCTTGTTGCGGCGCCTGGCGGTGCTACCTTTTGACAAGATGAGCGAAGGAATGGGTTCAAACGACACACTGAAGATGGTCACCTGTGGATGGTGCGACACGAAGGTGTTCATCCCCGGCGACCTGCCGCCGCTCGGCACGGTGGCGTGCTCGAAGTGCGCGCATCCCATCATGATGCCGATGATGCTGCGGCAGTTTGAACTCCGCAGCGTGATTGCTTCGGGAGGAAACGGAACTGTTTACAAAGCGTTCGATACTGTTCTGGAGCGGCTCGTGGCGGTGAAGCTGGTGAAGAAGGAATTGTCGAGCGACCCATCGGCAATGGACGCGTTTTATCGCGAAGCCCGCGCGTGCGCCCGGCTGAATCACACCAACATCATCCACATTTATACCTATGACGAGTATGATGGGCAATCGTACCTCGTCATGGAACTCGCGGATCACGGCAGTCTCGACGGTCGCATTGAGAAACAATCCCGCGTGCAGGAACTCGTGGTTCTGGACGTGGGAATCAAGATTGCAGGCGCGCTGGATCTCGCGCTCAAACATGATCTCCTCCACCGCGACATCAAACCGGGAAACATTTTGTTCGATTCGGACAATGAACCCAAGCTGGTGGACTTTGGCCTGGCACGGAGCGTTGAGGCTGAAGCGGAGTCGGGATCCGTCACCGAAGGCACGCCTTATTATGTCGCGCCGGAAAAAATCATGCGCAACAAGGAGACGTTTCTCTCGGACATGTACAGCCTTGGTTGCACGCTGTATCACGCATTGACAGGTCATGTGCCATTTGACGCGCCTACAGTCGAGGAACTCGTCGCCGCCCACGTACACACGCCGCTCACTCCTGCGAACGCAGTGCTGCCGGAGGTTACGCAAATGACGAGTGACGTCTTAACCAAGGTGCTGGCCAAGAATCCCGGGGATCGTTATCTCAGCTATGACGAATTCATCATGGCCTTGCATGCATCGCGCGCGCATTTGTTGATAGAGCAATCTGCACAGTTTGATCAACCCAAACTCAAGAGCAAAACGAGCTGGTGGCGGCGCTGATCTTGCCTTGAAAGTCGGATGCTTTATCTGAATTTTGCCGCCCGCTCCACGGCCCGCATCACGCGCAGCACGTTCTGCCCCGCGACTTTTTTCACATCATCTTTCGAATAGCCACGACGCAACAGTTCTGCGAGCAGCGCGGGGTACTTTGACACATCCTCCAATCCTTCAGGCGGTCCAGAAAATCCGTCGAAGTCCGAACCGATGCCGATGTGATCAATACCCGCGACCTTCCGGATGTGGTCAATGTGATCCGCCACATCGCTGAGGGCGGCTTCGCGCACGCGTGGTTGCACACGACGCCACTCCGCCATTGCAGACTCGAATTTCTGGGGGTCGTCGGGGAAAAGTATTTGCAACCGGGCTTTCTCGGCGTCATAAGCGGCGAGTCGTTCCCTGCCAAATTTGGTGAGGTATCCCGGCAGGAAACACACCATCACCACCCCGCCGTTTGTCTTGACCATGCTCAAGACGTCGTCGGGAACATTTCGCGGATGCGGGCAGAGCGCATGGGCGGAGGAGTGCGAGAAAATCACCGGCGCAGTCGAAACATTGATCGCATCGCGCATCGTTTCGTCGGTGACGTGCGACAGGTCCACCAACATGCCGAGACGGTTCATTTCGCGTACGACCTCCTTGCCGAACTGTGTCAGGCCATGATGACGCGGCTCGTCGCCCGCGGCGTCCGCCCAATCGGTGTTCTTCGTGTGTGTCAGCGTCATGTAACGCGCGCCGAGCCGGTATGTCATGCGCAGGGCGGCAAGTGAGTTGTTGATGGAGTGTCCACCCTCCATACCAATGAGCGACGCGATTTTCCCCTTGCGATGAATCCGCTCGATGTCGTCCGCCGTTAGTGCAAGTTCGAGCGCGTCCGGGTAACGCGCGCAAAGACGATGCACCACGTCAATTTGTTCGAGCGTTGCCTGCAACGCCTCGGCGCCCGGAAGTTTTGCGGGTACATACACCGACCAGAACTGTCCGCCCACGCCCCCGGCGCGCAATCGCGGAATGTCCGTCGCCCACGTTGGTTTCAAGCGGCTCGTATCTGCGGCGAAATCCACGACGTCGAGGTTGTTGGTGAATTTCCGATACTGCCAGGGCACGTCGTTGTGGCCGTCAATGAGCGGAGACTTGCGCAAAAGCGCACGAACGGCGGCCAGTTGAGCATCGGAGGAATCGGCAGAGTGAAGCGCGGTGGTCATGGCAACAATCAATGCAAGTAAGATCGAAAACGCTTTCATGGCTTTGAGCGATTCTGACAACTGGGTGCGGAAAAGCCATCATGAACTGGCGTTGTGTGAAAGATCGCGCCTTGTGCTTCCAGTGCGTGTAAATTACGCCGGCTTTGGAACGGCTTCATCACTTGCGATCAATCCATCACGGATGCGCAGGATGCGCCGGGCGCGTCGCGCCACCTCCTCTTCGTGAGTAACGACAATGATGGTGTTGCCCGCGCTGGCAAGTTGCTCGAACAACGCCAGGATTTCCTCGCCGGTTTTTGAATCGAGATTCCCCGTCGGCTCGTCGGCAAGCAGGATGGACGGGCTGTTGACCAGCGCACGGGCCACGGCCACGCGCTGGCGTTGGCCACCGGAAAGTTCGTTTGGCCTGTGATGCACCCGGTCAGCAAGGCCAACCTTTGCGAGTGCTTCGAGTGCGGTCTTCCGTCGTTCGGCACCGGGCATTCCGGCATAGATCAACGGCAGCTCGACATTGTGCAACGCATTCGAACGCGGCAACAGGTTGAAGGTCTGGAAGACGAAACCAATCTCGCGATTCCGAACCTCGGCGAGCGCGTTGTCGTCCATCTGGCTCACATCCGTGCCGTTGAGTTCGTAACGACCGGAGGTGGGCGTGTCGAGGCAGCCGAGCACATTCATCAACGTGGATTTGCCCGAACCGGACGGTCCCATGATGGCGACGTATTCGCCGCGAGCGATTTCGAGAGAAACATCGCGCAGCGCGTGGATGATTTCCCCGCCCATCGGGTAGCGACGCGAGACGTTCTGGATGCGGATCAAACTCATGAAACCAATCCAGAGTCCAGAGTCCAAAGTCCGGAGTCCACAGCCACGGAAATCTCAACAACGTCTCGCATCACTTCTTGTCCTTCTCGCCGGATTTGTCGCCACTGGACTTGATGATCTTTTTCCCGTCATCGAGATCCTTGCTCACGGCCTTGTAGTTGCCGGAAACAATTTCCTGCCCTTCGCTCAAGCCTTCGGTGATCTCGTAATAAGTTCCGTCGCTGACGCCGTATTTGACACGCACCATTTTTGCCGTGTCGCCCTGGACCACAAAAACCACCTCCACGGGTTTGGCGGAATCTTTTGACTTCCTGTCGGTGGCGGTGGCATTAGTGGTTTCATTCGTGACCTTGCCAGCGGGAGAACTGTTCGTGCCCGCTATGGAATTGGTACCACCGGATTTCGGCACTCGCGTGGTGACGGCGGCCATGGGCACCGTCAGGACGTTGGTGCGGTAACGCGATTCTATGTCCGCACTCACGGACATTCCGGGACGAAAGGATGCCTTTTCGTTGATGCGGACGCGCACCTCAAACTTCGTGGCCTCCTGACTCTGACCACCCCCGCCGAATCCGGACGAACTCGAACCTTTGGAGGAATTTGCAATCTCGGTGACTGTGCCGGTGAACTTTTGATCGCGGAACGAATCCACTTCGAGCCTGGCCTTCTGACCGGGCTTGATGAGGACGATGTCAATTTCGCCAATGTCCACACGCGCCTCCATCTGGCTGAGGTCTGCAACGATCATGATTTCCGTGCCCTTGTTGAAGGAGGTTCCCAGCACGCGCTCGCCAAGTTGCGACTGCAACCGCGCAATGGTGCCGTCCATCGGCGACACGATCGTGGTCTTGTTCAAATCCTCAACTGCCCTCTCAAGGGCGAAGCCTGCCTGCGCCACGGAATGAACGGAGTTCGTGTAACGAAGTTGCGCGACGTGAAATGCGGTTTTGTAATCAAGCATCACCGAATCCGACACGAGCCGGTTCTTGAACAATTCCTCGTTCCGGGTGAACTCGGCTTGTGCCTTGTCGAGTTCCGCCTGTGCCAGGGTTTGCCCTGCAACGGCAGATTTGAAACTCGACTCGGCGGAATTGCGGCTGGCACGGTAGCTGTCGTCCTTGATCTGCACCAGCAGATCACCCTTTTTCACGGCGTCGCCCTCGCGCACGGGCAGCGCAACAATTTCCCCGGCCACCTCCGGGCTGATCACCACCTGCACGACGGGTTGAATTTTTCCGTTGGCCACTATCAGTTCGGTGAGATCGCGCCGGGTGACTTTTTCGGTGGTAACGCTAACAACGACCTCGCGCTTTTTGAACGCCGCAGACAGAGCGACCGCGACGAGAACCACCGCGATGACGAGGAAGATGACAAGCTTGCGGCCTTTTTTTGAGTTACCCATGAAATTTGGTTTCAGTTATGGACGGTGAAATTCAGAAAAAGTTCAGTGTTTCTTCACGCGAACCCGTTCACCCCGCCAGGTGCAACAGTCCCGAGCCGATGATGGCGGTAGCGGACATCCAGAGCAACCAGAACGGGAACATTACAAGAGCACCCCGGAAGAACGGCACGCCCGTCATCCGCGCCAGAGCCGACGCCAGCACGCCCGCCTGCCAGACGTGGAAAAAGTTCAATGCCATGATCGCCAGATGCGCGGCGTTCCTGGGATCAAAACCTTTCGTCGCAGCCGCCGATGCGAACTGATCCCCGAGATTCATTTCGAGCAGCGTCGTGATGATGACTGCCAGCAGACCCACCATCCCGGCCAATCCCGAAGCTTCCAGCATCTTGCCAAATCTTACACGCGCCCGTAGAAACACCCTTGCCAGCAACCACAGCACGAATCCCCACCACAGCACGCGAATAAATCCGGCAACCACACCGCCGACCACTCCGAACACCTTGAGCGTGCTGGCGTCGTAAAGACGCTCCAGCAGCTTGAGCATTTGATCTGCGTCCGCCCGTGATGTCTTGCCGTCCTTGACATGTTGCTCGATGGTCTGCTGCTGGGGTGCCAGGTTCTTCTTGATGAACTCCGGTCGCGCGACGACGAAAGCGAAAGTGATTGCGAAAATCACGCCCGCAAACAACGCGGGCACAAGCCAGTTGGCTGCGTTCGGTGGCGAAGCTTTGATTTCCTCGAACACCTCGCCCGGAATTGCGAATACATTCAGCAAGCGCGCTGCAAGCGACGTCGGCGTTACAGCCGTAACCGGCGCGACGGGCGGTTCAATGATGGGCGGGGGTTGATTCAAGCGAATGTCGCGGGCGAAACCTCTGCAAATAGCCCTACAACTGGTTTGGATTGGCTGTCCGACATGGATTCGAACCATGACAAAGGCCTCCAAAGGGCCTTGTGCTACCATTACACCATCGGACAGACCTCCATTAAACTAGCCATTCCAGAACCGCAGGCAAAGATAAAATTCCCCGTCACCAATAACACAAGGCAACACATGCATCGGAGAAGAACGTCATCAAAATTCCAAAAAACAGGACTTGCATCATCCTGACGCTGTGACTAGCCTCTGCGCTCCCTTTTGGGAATTGGCGGACACAGTTGCATGTCGCAACTTCACAGGCCAGAACACGAAATATTTTATGCCAGTCAGAATCCGAATGAAGCGCATCGGCGCCAAAAACTCCCCGGTGTTCCGCATTGTTGTGGCCGATGGGCGCAGCCCCCGCGATGGCAAGTTCATCGAGGAAATCGGCACCTATCACCCGCGCCAAAAAAACAACAACGTCAAGGTTGACCTCGAACGCGCCAACTACTGGATCAGCAAGGGCGCGCAGCCGAGCGATACCGTGGCCAGCTTTTTGAAAAAGGCCGGCAAAACCGCCGCCTGATAGCACGTCCGGGTCATGCAGGCCTTTTTGGAATATGTCGTCAAAGGCCTCGTCTCTCATCCGGACGAGGTGACGATCACGCCTGTCGAACGTCAGGGCAGCACCGTCTATGAGTTGCGCCTGAACACGGAAGACGTCGGCAAAATCATCGGACGCCAGGGCGTGACCATCAACGCCATCAGGTCTTTGTTGACCACAGGCAGTGCAAAGAAGGGACTGCGCTGTTCGGTTGAGATTGTTGAGGATAAAAAGTAATTCGTCCCGGCCGCAATGCCGGGACAAGCACGAACAGTGAAGATTGACGTGCTCACATTGTTCCCCGGAATGTTCGCCGGGCCGCTGGACGAAAGCATTATCAAGCGGGCGCGGCAGGCGGGCTTGCTGGATTTGCAGTTGCACCAGTTGCGGGACTGGACGCATGACCGGCACAAAACCGTGGACGACCGTCCGTTCGGCGGCGGTCCTGGAATGTTGTTAAAGCCGGAACCAATTTTTGAAGCGGTGGAAAGTTTGAAGCGCGAGAAGACGCGCGTGGTGCTGATGTCGCCTTCCGGAAGGAAGTTCGACCAGAGCATCGCCAGGGAACTGGCAACGCAGGAACACCTGCTGATTGTCACGGGCCACTACGAAGGATTTGACGAGCGGATTCGCGAGGCGCTGGCGGACGACGAGTTGTCCATCGGTGATTACGTGCTGACGAACGGCGCCCTGCCCGCGATGGTGGTGATAGATACGGTGACGCGGTTGCTGCCTGGCGTGCTCGGCGACGACGCAAGCTCGACGGAAGAATCGTTCAGTCACGGATTGCTGGAATATCCGCAGTGGACGCGCCCGGCGGAGTTTCGCGGGATGAAAGTTCCAGACGTGTTGCAGTCCGGCAACCACGCGGAGATCGCCAAATGGCGCGCCGAACAGGCGAAGTTGCGGACGAAAAAACGAAGGCCGGATTTGATTTAGAAAATTTATTATGAACCAGGCATTGCTAGACAAAATTCAATCGGAACAGTTTCGGAAGGATAACGCCAAGTTTGGCGTCGGCGATTCTGTGAAAGTCCACACCAAGGTTGTCGAAGGCGACAAGGAACGCATTCAGATTTTCTCGGGCGTCGTCATCGGCAAGCGCGGTCGCGGCCTCAACGAAACCTTCACCGTCCGCCGCATCAGCTACGGCGAAGGCGTCGAGCGCATCTTCCCATTGCACTCGCCCCGCGTGGACAAGATCGAAGTCGAACGCCAGGGTGCCGTGCGCCGGGCGAAACTTACCTACCTGCGCAAACGCCTCGGCAAGGGTGCCACGCTGGTGAAGGAAAAAGAAGAGAAGACGGCAACCCCGGCCAAGAAGTAATTCCGGCACGAAATCATTTCAAGGCGAGGTGCAAACCTCGCCTTCTTTTTTGCACACGCCAGTTTATCACATGGCAACTTTGTTTGAGCCCCATCGTCACGGTTGCTACGATTCACGAACATGAAAGCCGTCCGTCTTGTTGCACCTGGCAGTCCGCTCGAACTGCAGGACGTTCCCGTTCCTGATCCCGGTGCGCAGGATGTTCTGGTCCGCGTAAAGGCCGCCGGCATCTGCCACTCGGACGCACATTATCGCGCCGGCAAATCCCGCGTCCATCCCCTGCCCCTCACGCTTGGCCACGAAGTCGCAGGCGTTGTAGAAGCCGTCGGTCGTGACGTGAAACAATTCAAACCCGGCGACCGTGTTTGCATCCACTATCTCGCCACCTGCGGCATATGCTCGTGGTGCATGGAGGACAACGAACAGTTCTGCGCCAGCGGCAAGATGATCGGCAAGTATCGTGATGGCGGTTACGCGGAATTCATCCTTATGCCCGGGCGCAGTGTGTTCAAGCTGCCTGATGAAATCTCGTTTGAGCATGGCGCAATCATGATGTGTTCGTCCGCCACTTCGCTCCACGCGTTGCGAAAAGCTCGAATCCAAGCCGGCAATTCCGTGGCCATATTTGGCATTGGTGGATTGGGATTATCCGCAATCCAACTCGCGAAGGCGCTCGGCGCAGAAACGGTTTATGCAGTGGACATCAATCCTCGAAAACTTGGACTGGCAAAGACGCTTGGAGCCACGCCGATCAACGCGAGCCTCGCAGAGCCCGTATCCGCGCTGATGGAACTCACGAAACACCGCGGAGTGGATGTGGCGTTGGAACTCATCGGCCTCCCGCTAACGATGCAACAAGCCGTCCGCTCGCTCACCATCAAAGGCCGTGCCGCACTCGTCGGCATCACTGAGAAGTCTTTTCCCGTCGCGCCGTATCACGAAATCATCAACAAGGAAGCTGAGATCATCGGCGTCTCGGATCATCTCGGCGCGGAGATTCCAGACCTGCTCGCGTTTGCGCGATCCGGAAAGCTCGACTTGTCCCACGCCATCACCCGGACCATCTCGCTCGACGCCGCCATGATCAACCAGACTCTTGATGGACTTGAAAAGTTTGGCGACGATCTTCGGGTGGTAATTACGCCGTGAGGGAAATCAGCGGCTCGCTAGAACCGTTTCGTCAACGTGAGCGAGATCGTGTTCCCTTCGGGACGCGCATTGGCACAGAATTCCCGCAAGTATCGCAGCGAAGCGATCACCCCGAGCTTGGGCAGCACGGCGCTAATCTCAGGACCGACAGCGGCCACGCTTGCCAGTTCCGAGGATGCCCCGGCTCCGCTCGCCTTGGTGGTTTGTTGCTGCCAATACCCGACCACGCCCAAATCCACACCCTGACATACCGTCTTGCTTACGGCCCATTCCATTGTGAACGTCTGACCCGGCGTAACATCCGTGTCCTTTTGCTCGTGATGAAATTCATAGCGGTTCAGAATCCCGATGGCCCATGTCTTTTCAGAATCAAGATGCCACGTTGCACCTGCCGTAAGCATGTGCGACCAGAATCCCGAGCCGAGATTTGCGAGATGATCCTGGTCAAACTCCCCGGTTGGAGCCCACACGGCGTAACCGAACGCAAAGTCGAATTGCTTCTGATGCCATGAAAGCAAAAGCGGTTCAAACTGGATGTCCGCGATGCCAAAGCGGTGGTCGCTGTCACCCGCCGCGCTCACGTCCGCATAGCCGAATGGCACAATCAGATCCATACCGTAGTCAGCACCAAGAAATTTCTTGTCCGTGATCCAGATCAAACGCGGCGCATTGATGTACGCCAGGGCATCAAAACCCGGCGGCCCGTCTGGAAAATCGTTCGCAACATAGAGGATGTTATAGTCGCGGAGATAAATTCCAGGCGGCGGCAGCGATGCGTTTTTGATTCCCTCCGCTCCGACGGGGTAATGCTGTTGCGCGCTTCCCGTAAGAACAACCAGGAGCAGGCTGACAAATGCTGCAATCGTCTTTGTGATTTTCATTGTTTGGTATTGGTTGACCGGTTTGAGTTCAGACATCCTGTAATTTGCCATGCAAATAACTCTCGTAGGCGCTTAGATCGAGCAGGCCATGACCCGAAAGATTGAACAGCAGCACGCGCTTCTTGCCTTCTTCACGGGCCTTGTTGGCTTCGTTCACGATTGATGCGATGGCGTGTGCTGACTCGGGTGCCGGCACAATTCCCTCGGTCTTCGCAAACAACGTCGCGGCTTCAAACACCTTTGTCTGGTGATAGGCCTCTGCTTCAATCAAACCGAGCTTCAGCGCATGACTGACCATTGGCGACATCCCATGGTAACGAAGTCCTCCTGCATGAATCGCTGGCGGCATAAACTTGTGGCCGAGCGTGAACATCTTGAGCAGCGGCGTGGTCTCCGCAGTGTCTCCGAAGTCGTAGCGCAACTCGCCCTCGGTGAGCGTCGGACACGCGGAAGGCTCGACGCCGATGATCCGATAACGCGCCCTATCAATGATCTTCTTGCGCAAAAACGGAAACGCCAGCCCAGCAAAATTGCTTCCACCTCCGCAACAGGCAACAATGACATCCGGCTCTTCGCCCGCCAGTTCCATCTGCTTGATGGTTTCCTCGCCGATCACCGTCTGGTGCAGACACACATGATTCAACACGCTGCCCAATGAATACTTTGTATGCGGATGCTTGACGGTGTCTTCAATCGCTTCACTGATCGCAATGCCAAGGCTTCCCGGGCAATGCGGGTCTTCGGCCTGCAACTTTCTGCCGTATTCCGTCTGGTCGCTGGGGCTCGCATGCACTGTGGCACCCCACGTGTGCATCAACATCCGTCGGTACGGCTTGTGGTCGTAGCTCACCTTGACCATGTAAACGTTGCACTCCAGACCGAACAAACTGCACGCAAACGCCAGCGACGAACCCCACTGGCCGGCACCGGTTTCGGTCGCCAGCCGCTTCGTGCCCGCCTGCTTGTTGAAGTAAGCCTGGGGAACAGAGGTGTTGACCTTGTGACTTCCTGCGGGACTCACTCCCTCGTATTTGTAGTAAATGTGAGCCGGGGTTTTCAGCGCCTTCTCCAATCGTACTGCGCGCAACAGCGGTGTTGGCCGCCACAGCGCATAAATGGCCCGCACTTCTTCCGGGATTTCAATCCACCGCTCCTGACTCATCTCCTGCTGAATGAGGTTGCGGGGGAAAATCTGCTCCAGCGCCTCGGGCGGCAACGGCTCCTTGGTACCAGGGTGCAACGGAGGCGGCAGAGGTTCGGGGAAATCAGCGAGCAAATTGTACCACGCAGCCGGAATGTCCGACTGCACCAGATCGAATCGCGTATGTTTGGCCATGATGTTACGGTTGGTTTACCGCAACATCTTTAGACCCGTTTGAAAACGAATCCACCCGTATTCTGCCAAATGCTAGGCAAAAGTTGGCATCGCACAGCGCAGGCCAGCAACTTCCGCTACTCCCGCATGGACGCCATCAACTGGGATTTGAATGCCTCGACCACCTTGGCGTGGGCAGAATTCACTTCGCCGTCAGTCAGCGTTTTGTCGGCAGCCCGGTAGGTAAACGCGTAGGCCAGACTCTTCTGCCCCTCCGGCACATGCTTGCCGCGGAAGACGTCAAAGAGTTCCACAGTTTCAAGGTTCGCCGCTTTCGTCTGCTTCACCGTTTGCAGCACGGCCTCGTGCGTCACCGATTCCGGGACGATCATGGCCACGTCGCGCCTGCTTGATGGGAACTGAGGGAGTGCTTTGAATGATTTTGCGGCGTTGCGGCGGGCAATCAACTGGTCCAAGTTCAATTCCGCCAGCAGGACAGCATCCCGCAGATCATATTTCTTCGCGAGCAAAGGAGAAAGCAGGCCAAGTTCCCCCAACGGCAGCTTCCCACCCAGCGCAATCGTTGCCGACTCAAGAAACATCCCCGTGCTCTCGGGCCGACGCGTAAACGTGGCGCCGCGCACGCCAAATTGCTCAAGCAATTCCTCAACGAGTCCTTTCAGGTCAGATGTGTCGAATTTCGCCTCACGTTCCTCGCCGCTCCAGAAAAGCGAATTCCGATTGCCGGTCAACGCGATTGCAACCCGCCGCTCCTCATTTGTCGCGCCAATGTTTTTGATGAACACGCGACCAACCTCGAAGAGTGCCACATCGTAGTTCTTGCGAGTCACGTTGTGACGCAGTGACTGGATCAATCCCGGCAGCAAGCTCGGTCGCAACACATCCATGTCCGAACTCAAGGGATTCGCCAGCGCAACGATCTCATCCTCCTTCACGTTCCTCACTTCAGACTTCGAGATGATTGTCTGTCCTTGGGCTTCGTTCAGGCCAACACCGGCGAGAATGCGCCGCACTTCGGCAATTTGATCGTGCCTGGAGTCATACGAATTTGTCCCGATTGCACCACGCGGAGGCGTGGCGGGAGTTTTTTCCAGGCCGTGCAACCGCTCCACTTCCTCAATCAAATCCACATCGCGCTTCAAATCCACGCGCCATGTTGGAACGCTTAATGTGCATTCACCGGGTTGCTGCTCAACGACGGACAAGCCAAGTTTGGTCAGGAAAGAAACCTGGTCCGCATGGGAAATCCCGATGCCGAGCAGGTCTTTCGTCTTCGAGAAGTGCAGCGTGATCTGTTTGGGCTTTGCCGTGGTCGGATAAACATCCACGATGCCTTCAGCCAACTGGCCGCCTGCGGTTTCCAAAATCAACTGCGCAGCGCGCTGACTTGCCCAATCGCTGATGCCAACGTCCGCACCACGCTCGAAGCGGTAACTGGATTCACTGCGCAAGCCAAGCAGCTTGCTCGTGCGACGAATGTTCACCGGTGAGAAATAAGCACTCTCAACAAGCACGTCCACGGTTTGATTGTTGATTTCCGTGTTCGCGCCGCCCATCACACCGGCAAGGGCGATGCCCTTGGTTTCGTCGGCAATCAAAAGCATCTCGTTCGTCAAAGTACGCTCCTGATTGTCGAGCGTCTTGAATTTTTCACCCGCAGCCGCCCGACGAACGACGATGGTTGGTTTACCATCCGATCCTTTCGCGATGAGGTGATAATCAAACGCGTGCAAAGGCTGGCCAACTTCAAGCATCACATAGTTCGTCACGTCCACAACGTTGCTGATGCTGCGGATGCCAACTTTCTCCAGCGTGTCGCGCAACCACACCGGGCTTGGCCCGATCTTCACACCCTTGATGACGCGGGCGGTGTAGCGCGGACAAAGCTCCGCGTCTTCGATCCGCACGCTGACCAAGTCAGCGGCGGTGGGGCGAGACTCCTGACGAGCCGCCCCCTCACCCAGGCTCGCGAGGACGCACGCCCCACCAACGGCCGGAAGTTTCAGCGGATTACCGGTGAGGGCGGCAATCTCCCGCGCGATGCCGATGACACTATTGAGATCAGGCCGGTTCGGCGTGATTTCCAGATCGAACACCACATCGCCACCGCTGCGACCGAGATATTCGCCGAACGGCTGGCCGACCTTCGCGTTCTCGCGCAGGATGAGCAGGCCGTCTTCCTTCTTGTGACCGATGGCTTCAGGATCGAGCAACAATTCTTCATGCGAACACAACATGCCGTGCGATTCCACGCCGCGAATCTTGCCGACCTTAATGGTGAACGGTTCTTTCTCGCCGGGTTTCGGCGGCAGTGACGCGCCGGGCAGGATGAGCGGCACTTTATCGCCCGCCTTGAAATTCTGCGCGCCGCAGACGATCTGGCGTTCGCCAGTGCCGTCGTTCACGCGGCAGAGCGAGAGCTTGTCCGCACCCGGATGTTTGTCCCGCGTGATGACCTGGGCCACGACGATGCCGTCAAAAGCGCCGGAAATCTTCTGCACGCCCTCGACTTCGAGGCCGAGCATGGTGAGCCGCTCGACCATCTCTTCGACGGACCAGTTGAAATCAACGTATTGTTTGAGCCAGTTCAGGGTAACTTTCATTTGAAAAAATAATTGGTGTAGGAGTTCTCCGGTTTCGCTCAGAACTTTCCTTTGATCTGCTCCAGAGCTTTCGCAAGTGCGCCGGCGCGTTTGGTAAAATCTTTTTCGTAGATCACGGTGGCGAGCACCTGCTTCGCTTCCGGATCAAGAAAGACGACCGTGGGCGGCGTGTAATGCGGATTGGGCGTGTGCAACGCGTCATCCACGAGACGCAGCACCTTGTGGTTCTCCTCGTGCGCATCCATGAACACGAGCACACACCGGTCGCGCAACGCGTAAAAGGCGTGCAATGTTGCCCCCTTCGAGCCGTTCCCCGAAATCTTACCCGAACCATCCAGCAACTTGGGCGACGAGGCGATCCAGGCAATCGGCTTCTTGGCGGCAGCAGCTTCTTTTTTCGCCGCTTCGAGATCAACCGTGCGATATGCGGAGATGGTTTGCTTGTTGATCGTGACCGACAGCTTGTCGGCGGCTTTGGCACATGGGGAAACCAGCGCGAGAAACGCAACCAGAGCCAGTTGTTGGAAAGCTTTGTTCACGGACTTTTTGTCTCCATTGGTGACCTCTATGCGAGTTCGGCACGAAGCCTGTTCCAAAAACTGTTTCCAGCAACCATCTGCAACCCATACTTTCGAGCGATCATAACTGCGAAATACAATCCTGTCGCTTGTGAGAAGTCCAGCATTGCATCGACGCCCTGAATCGGACTTTTGAATTGCATTGCGTGAACTATTCCAATTCTCGTCGTGTCGAATTTTTCTAAACCCTCAGAAGAATAGCTGTAGTTCTTAATATAGCCAGGGCTAGGAGGCGGCTTACAAAGAGCATGGAGCGTATTCGCTTTCACCGAAAGGGACTCGCGCTCTAACTCATCTAAGTAACTCTTGGACTTCTCGAAAAGCAAATCCGCCTTCGTCCTTACCTGCAAGTCGCTAACTTTCACCTTTCTTTCGCCGATAAACTCTAACCAATCAGTCGGCGACACGCGGTGGCACAAAGAGCAGAAGGTGTAGAGCGTCGCGTCCAGTAAAGAATGAGAAAATACTATTGCCGCAGCGTCAACATTCCGCATCGCCCCTTTCAAAGAGTTTTCAGTGATCCCTTTCGCAATGGTTTCAAAAATCTCACTTCCTGGTTTTTGAACGAGACCGTTTACCATGTCGCCGACAGCTGGGTGGCCACTTAACTCCACTAGATTGTGCCTATCTTGTGCAGCTAATTGTGGTTCGGCAGCCTTTAGCGCAGATCGACACGTGCGATTTGATGCTTGGATATTTGTCGTTTGCATCAAGAAATTCGTTACTACGAATGCGA
This sequence comes from Verrucomicrobiota bacterium, assembly GCA_013140495.1. GTDB lineage: Bacteria > Verrucomicrobiota > Verrucomicrobiia > Limisphaerales > JADLHS01 > JADLHS01. Next base: position 7,370 of record JABFSR010000023.1, on the reverse strand, counting down.
ATTCCTCTTGAGTTTTTGGATTGATGGAATTTGGCGGATTACTCATCAGTCAAAACTGTTTCAAAAACCGCACGTCGTTTTCGTAGAAGAGGCGGATGTCGTTGATGCCGTACCGGAGCATGGCGATGCGTTCGATGCCGAAGCCGAACGCCCAACCAGTCCAAACCGCTGGATCGTAGCCAACGGTCTCGAACACCTGCGGATGCACCATGCCGCAGCCGGCGATCTCCAGCCAGTCCTTGCCCATCTTTTTCACGAGCGCGTTGGTGAAATCAATTTCGTAGCTCGGCTCGGTATAGCTGAAGTAGTGCGGCCGGAAACGGATCTTCACATCGCTGCCCATGAGTTCGCGGAAGACGAATTCCACCGTGCCCTTGAGGTCGCCGACGGTGACGTTCTTGTCCACGTAAAGTCCTTCGATCTGATGGAAGGTTGGATTGTGCGTGGCGTCGGCGTTGTCGCGGCGATAGACGCGGCCCGGCACGATGATGCGCACGGGCGGCGGCTGCGATTTCATCACGCGGATTTGGACGCTGGAAGTGTGCGTACGCAAAAGTGAGGAACGACCGCCCTCACCCCGGCCCTCTCCCCCGGGAGAGGGGAAAACGTTCTCTACTTTGGTTGCAATATAGAACGTATCTTGGCTATCACGCGCGGGATGGTCGGCGGGCGTGTTCAGCGCGTCGAAGCAATGATACTCGTCCTCGATCTCCGGGCCGTCGGCGACGGCGAAACCGATCTTGCGGAAGGCCCGAACAATGTCCTCGGTGACCTGTGTGAGCGGATGCAACTTGCCGAGCGTACGACGGCGGCCCGGCAGCGTGAAGTCAGTCGGATGCTTGGGCAGCGCGGCAGCTAGTTCGAGTTCGCTGCGATGTTCGGCAAGTGCGGCTTCGAGTTCGACTTTGGCAGCGTTGATTAGTTTGCCAGCCGCAGGCTTTTCCTCCTTGGATAAAGTGCCGAGTTGTTTCATCAGCGCTGTAAACCTGCCATTCGGCCCGATCCACGCGCCCTTGGTTTGTTCGAGCGCCGCGATGTCAGGCGCGGCTTTCAGTTCCGCGAGAGCGGTCTGTTTCAGCGGTTCAATTTCATCAAGGAATCCAGCCATAAGTTGTATGACAGTCTAGCTGCAATCAGGATCAAAAGTCACAAACGAAATGTCCTGCCGTGTGACAAACATCCAAATCCGACCGGAATGAAAGAGTCTTTGTTTCGCCCGTTGCGTGCTGCTAATCTGATTTTGTGGCCAATCCGACCGTGACCAACAACAAGCCCGCCGACGCGGCTTCCGTTCAACAATCCACACCCGGCGCTTCGGGCCTGCCTGAGTTGTTGTCTCCCGCAGGCGACTGGGATTGTGCCAAGGCCGCCGTTGAAAATGGTGCTGACGCGATCTACTTCGGTCTGGAAAAGTTCAACGCTCGGATGCGGGCCAACAATTTCACCGTGGCCGATCTGCCGCGGCTGATGGAGTTCCTGCATCGGCGTGGTGTGAAAGGTTACGTCACATTCAACACGCTGGTGTTTGAAAACGAGATGGCGGACGCAGAAAATTATCTGCGTTCCATCATCACGGCTGGAGTGGATGCTGCCATCGTTCAGGACGTGGGTATTGCGCGATTGATCCGGTCGCTCTCGCCCGACTTTCCAATTCACGGCTCGACTCAGATGACCATCTCGAGTGCAGAAGGCGTTGAATTCGCCCGCGCACTGGGCTGCAATCTCGTCGTGCTGGCGCGCGAGTGTTCGATTGCTGAGATCGAAAAGATTCAGACGGCTCAAGATGTAGCAGCAAGCCCCGAACCTGGCGATGAACTGGCTTCAACGGATGGCGCGCAAAGAATGACGCGCACTGCCGGACTACCCCTCGAGGTTTTTGTTCATGGCGCGTTGTGTGTGGCGTATTCCGGCCAATGTCTCACGAGTGAATCACTTGGTGGTCGTTCGGCAAATCGCGGCGAATGCGCACAGGCCTGTCGAATGCCCTACGAACTGATCTCGGACGGGAAACAAGTTTCCCTCGGCGACAAACGGTATCTGCTCAGTCCCCAGGATCTTGCTGGCTTGGATGTGTTACCTGAAATCATCCGGTCCGGCGTGGCTTCGTTGAAGATCGAAGGTCGCCTCAAGACGCCGGAATACGTGGCGAACATCACACGCATCTACCGCAGCGCATTAGATGCGATCGCAACCCGAGCCGCGGCACCTGCACCGCCACCGATTCCTGCGACGGATCATTACGACATGGAAATGGCATTCTCACGCGGGCTCTACACGGGTTGGTTCGGTGGAAACAACAACCAGAAACTCGTCCACGCGCGTTTTGGAAAAAAGCGCGGTGTTTTTCTTGGAGAGATCACGCGTGTCACCAACGAGAAGGTCGCCCTCAAACTTGCCGGCTCACTGAAACCCGGAGACGGAGTTGTGTTCGACGCGGGCACACCCGATCAGAAGGAGGAAGGCGGGTTCGTTTATCAGGTGGATCGCAAGGGCGACGAGACCTGGCTGGGCTTTGGCCACGGTGACGTGAATTTTCAACGCGTTCATGTTGGTAACAAGCTCTGGAAAACGAGCGATCCAGAACTCGACAAGCGGTTGCAGCAAAGTTTCCAGGGTGACACGCCGAAGTTTCAGCGTCCTGTTGAGATGGAAGTTCACGGCCTCGCGGGAAAATCGTTCACGCTGATTGTGCGCGATGAGGACGGGCATGTAACAAGTCATGAATCCTCGATGATGCTGGCGAAGGCCGAAAAACAGCCGCTCACAACCGAGCGCTTGCGCGATCAACTCGGCAGACTTGGTGGCACGCCATTCAAGCTGGGTGGGTTAACCAACGTGTTGACTGGTGAAGTCATGCTGCCCGTCAGCGAGCTAAACCGTCTGAGGCGCGATGCCGTGGCCGAACTGGAGCGACAACGCACGACGCCGAAGCGGTGGACGCTCAATGAGTGCGGAATGCGGAATGCGGAATGCGGATTGCCCATCGCGCTAACGTCATCTGACATTCCGTGTTCCACACTCCACGCTCCGCATTTGATCGTTCTCGTCCGCAACCTCGCGCAACTGGAAGCGACATTGTGGTGCGGCATGAGCACGGTCTATTGCGATTTCGAGAATCCAAAAAAGTACCGAGAGGCTGTGACTCTGTTTCACACCGCGCGCGGTTGCGTTTCTCCCTCCTCCATTCTCCCTCCTCCATCCTCGCCTCCCTCGATCTGGGTCGCACCTCCGCGCATCTTCAAGATGGGCGAGGAGTGGATTTTGAACCAGGTCCGATCCTGCAATGCCGACGGCTATCTCGTCCGCAATTACGATCACTTGAAATTCTTTGCCAACGACCGGCGCGTGGGGGATTTCTCGTTGAACATAGCGAACCGCCTTGCCGCAGAGTATTTCAAGAACCACTTTGATCTGGAGCGCGTCACCGCGAGTTACGATCTGAACGTTAATCAACTCAATGCTCTGCTTCAATCCGCCCCGCCCGAGTGGTTCGAAGTCACTATCCACCAGCACATGCCGATGTTTCACATGGAGCATTGCGTGTTCTGCGCATTTCTATCGGACGGCAAGGATTACCGCGATTGTGGGCGTCCTTGTGACGTGCATGAGGTGAAACTGCGTGACCGCGTTGGCATGGAGCATCCTCTCAAGGCTGACATTGGCTGTCGCAACACTGTCTTCAACGCCCAGGCGCAAACGGGCGCGGAATTCGTCGAACGTTTGCTAGCACTTGGCGTCCGACATTTCCGCATTGAATTTTTGAACGAAACTTCCGTAGAGGTGGAACGGACAATCACGAAGTATCGGCAGCTTCTACGCGGGGAGATTTCTGGAACGCAACTCTGGCGCGAACTGAAGCTTCACAATCAACTCGGTGTTACACGTGGACAGATGGGAAAAACATGATGCGCGGTGCGTAAAACCGGAAGTCTGCCGAACCAGATCACGCACCACGTTTCCTCGCCGCCAGTTGTTTTGCCAGCTTGATTGCCGAGATCATCGAAGATGGATCAGCGATTCCCTTGCCCGCGATGTTGTAGGCGGTGCCGTGATCGGGCGAGGTGCGGATGAACGGCAGACCGAGCGTCCAGTTCACACCGGTGTCAAAAGCCACCGTCTTAAGCGGTGCAAGCCCCTGATCGTGGTACATCGCCACGACAGCGTCAAATTCGCCCATCATCGCCTGATGGAACACCGTATCGCCACTTAACGGACCCACGGCGTCAAAACCATTTAGCTTCGCGGTGGCAATCGCCGGTTCTATGACATGCGGCTCTTCGTCACCGAACTCACCGCCTTCTCCGCAATGTGGATTCAATCCACAGACAGCCACACGGGCGCGAAGCAGGCCGAGATCGCGGCACGCCCCGACAGCGCGCGCTATGGCAAGCACGACTCTTTCCTGCGTGAGCTTCGCGGGCACGTCCCGGATAGCAATGTGAACTGTTGCCAACGCAACCCGCAGCCATCGCCCGCGCTCGTCATGCCCAAGCAACATCATCACTGTCCGATCAGCGTGCGCCAGTTCCGTTAGAAATTCCGTCTGACCGATGAATTTGTGTCCGGCACGGATGATGGCCTCTTTGTTCACCGGAGCAGTGACCATCGCGTCAATTTCGCCGCGCAGGCAACGTTCACCCGCATCTTGCAGCCAGGACACAGCCGCATTGGCAGCGACAGCCTCACCGGGCTTTAGATTCGCCGGCAGTTGCATCGTGATCGGATTCGCAATGAGAAATCTTCCCGGCGCGGTGTGTTTTGTGAAATCCTCGAGGTGGAGCTTCAGGTTGATGCGCGCATTCAACTCTCGCAAACGCATCGCATCACCAATCAGCAGGTAACGCGTGTCATCTTCGGATTGAAGCGCAGCAATCGCCTTGAGCGTGACTTCAGGGCCGACGCCCGTGACGTCGCCGAGGGAGATGCCGATGTTCAAGGACATGGTGTCAGACGTTCGGTTTCAGGTGCGGGGTGTCAGGTGTCAGGCAGACTGAGTGTAATGCAGGCACGAAACCTGACACCTGACCCTTCGCGCCTCGCACCGCCTAAAAATAGCGGACAAAGGTCTTTTTCTTGAGCTTGTCAATGTAACGCTGGGAAGCCTTCGCGCGTTGCTGATCAAGCAGGACTTTTTCAATTTCTTCGCGGACCTCGTTGATGGGGCGGGAATGAGCATCGCGCTTTTCTTCAACCAGCATGATGTAAAGTGCCCCGGGCGTTTCCACCACGCCGCTGAGTTCTCCGGGCTTCAGCGCTGCCGCAGCGTCGCGGAGTTCCTTGCGCAGCCCCTTGGTTTCAACCCAACCCATGTCGCCACCTGGATTGCGCTGTGAACCTTGTGAATGCACGGAGGCCATTTCGGAAAATGCCGCACCTTCCTTTATTTTGGTGATGATTTCGGCTGCCATCGCCTTCGGGTTTTCGCCTTCGGCGGATGAATTGTTGAGGACGATCATGCGGAGTTTGACCTGTTCCTCAATCGCATACTCGGTTTGATGCGCCCTGTAGTACGATTCAATCTTGTAAGGCGAAATGATTGTCTCCTGGCCGATGTTCTTGCTGCGAAGAATGCCCACAACGATGCGGTCACGCGCCTGCTGGCGATACTTCTCGTAGGTCATGCCCTGCGCCTGAAGTGTCTTGGTAAGTTTGGCGCGACTGCCGTATTCAGTGCGGATTTCCTCCTGGATGGCTTCCTCAATGTAGCTCTCAGGCAATGTAAAACCGCTGTTCTTGAAATCGTTCAGGATCAACTGTCGTTCGACGAGCTTCTCCGTGCTCTCACCCTGCAAGGAAGCGATGCGTTCGTTGAACTCCTGTGGTTTGTCGGCGTACTGACGGGCGAGGGTGCTCGCAAACGGGGCGGTGAGCGTCTCCACCTCCATACGCGTGATGACCGCATCATGCACCACGGCCTGGATACCGTTCACAGGCTGCGCGGAAAGTCGCGGGAGAAATCCACACGCCACCACGACAACCACGAGGCGGACGGCAAGGAATGCTTTCATCAAGCGAGGATGCTAGGCAACGTCAAGGAGACGGTCAAGCGCGCCGCAGATTCGCCTCACGCCGCGCCGGCTCGGCGATCAAATCATAATCCGTGTGGCCGATGATTTTCACACGCGCGAACCCGCCAACGGCAGCCTTTCCACGAATGTAAACCCGCCCGTCAATATCCGGCGCATCCGCCTCCCCTCGCGCGACCCAATAGTCCCCGGACCCAAGCCGGGAGTCCGAAGTTTCCTGGTCACGCAACAACCCGTGTTCCCACGAACTCACCTTTGCTCCAGAGAGTTGTTTCGAGTTCGCCTTGCCTTCGACGAGCACGTTGATGGTCCGACCCATGAAAGATTCAGCCACGTTGACCGCGACCTTGTGTTGGCCGGCCATCGCGAGTTCGCGGCGACGCTGTTTCACCTTTTCAGAAAGCTGCCCGGCCATCGAGCCGGCGCGCGTGCCATCCTCCTTCGAGTAAGCGAACACGCCGAGCCGTTCAAACCTGGTCTGACGGATGAATTCGAGCAGGTCCTCAAAGCACTTCTCCGTCTCGCCCGGAAAGCCGACGATGAACGTTGTCCTCAAAGTTATTCCCGGCACGCCAGCACGTATCTTTGCGAGCAGGTCAACGATGTATTGCTTCGAGGTTTCGCGGCGCATCCGTTCGAGCATGTTATCGTGAATGTGCTGGAGCGGGATGTCCACGTAGCGCGCCACCTTGGGACAGTCACGAATGGTTTCAATGAGTTCATCCGTCCAATGCGCCGGGTGCGTGTAAAGCAGGCGTATCCAAAAGTCGCCCGCCAACGAATTCAACTCGCGCAACAGCGTACAAATCGTTGTGGCATCCGCAGCGAGGGATTTGGAGGCGGCGGAGAACTTTTCGGGTGAAGAAATCGCTCGGGAATGATTTGGACGCAGGTCCAGCCCATAATAGGTCGAGTCCTGCGAAATCAGATTCAACTCCTTCACTCCATCAGCCAGCAGCGCCTTCGCCTCGGCCACAATATCACTCTGCGTCCGGCTGCGATGCGAGCCGCGCATTCTGGGAATAATGCAAAAGCTGCACGGGTGGTTGCAGCCCTCGGCGATTTTCACGTAGGCGAAATGCGGCGGAGTAAGGCGGAATCGCGGCGTGGCGTAGTCGGGGATGTAGGTGGGACGGGCAGTAACGTCGAGGATCGGAGATTGGGTGCCGGCTGGTGGCGATGGCGAAACCGTGGTGCGTGGTGCGTGGTGCGTGGATATTGTGGCTGTGACTTTCGTTTTTCCAAACTTGTCAGTGCCTCGGAAGGATTACTCCTTTTCGTGAGCCGACAGGTCACGAGCTTTTTCCAACTCAGCCAGCTTCGCAACCACTTTGTACTTTGGAC
>JABFSR010000136.1 GCA_013140495.1 Verrucomicrobiota bacterium | reverse complement strand
ACCGGACGCGAACTACCATGGCCCGGATTCGTTTTCGTATCACGCCAATGACGGTACGACCAATTCGGGAATTGCCACGGTTACGCTCACCGTGCTCGCGGTGAATAATCCGCCAGTTGCACTGAACGACGCCTACAATGTCACCGAAGATACCGCGCTGAACATCATCGCCCCCGGCGTTCTCGGAAATGATTCCGATCCCGATGGCGATCTTCTCACGGCAATTCTTGTCACCGATCCGATGCACGGCACACTGGCTCTCAACACAAATGGCAGCTTCACTTACACGCCGAATCCAAATTACAGCGGCCCGGATTTATTTTCGTATCACGCCAATGACGGCACGACCAATTCAGGAATTGCCTCAGTAACCCTCACCGTAATCGCGGTGAACGATCCGCCAGTAGCGCAGAACGATCAATATTCACTTCTTGAAGACACGCTCTTGACCATTCCCGTGCCGGGTGTGCTTACCAACGACAGCGATTTAGACGGCGACACGCTCAGTGCCATCCTCGTTACTCTGCCTGGGCACGGTCAACTGACCTTGAATCCAGACGGCAGCTTCACTTACGCGCCCGTCACCAACTTCAACGGGATGGACAGTTTCAGTTATCGAGCCAGCGACGGCCAGACGAACTCCGGCATTGCAACCGTCACACTCCTCGTGACACCTGTGAACGATACTCTGGACACGAACAACTGGACGGGCAGCAGCTTCACGGTTTTGGAGGACGCGACTCTCAACGTCGCCATGCCCGGTGTGTTGGCAGGAATTGTGGATGCAGATGGCGATGCACTGAGTATCACGCAAGTGTCCGCCACGAGCAACGGCGTCTTAAACCTCAACTCCGACGGTTCGTTTTCCTACACGCCGAACACAAACTACAACGGACCGGACAACTTTCAGTTCCGGGTTTCGGACGGGACGACCAATACCGGCTTGTTGACCGCCAGCATCACGGTTCTCCCCGTCAACGATGAGCCGTCGTTCGTGAAGGGAGGCAATCAACGAATTCAGCAGAACGCCGGCGCGCAATCCGTTCCAGCCTGGGCCACCGGCATCACTCCGGGGCCGGACAATGAATCCAACCAGACCGTCACGTTCATCGTCACGAACGACAACGGCGCGCTCTTTGTCGTGCCGCCAGCGGTGACCACTGGTGGAACGCTGGCTTACACTCCGGCAACAAACGTCAACGGCACCGCGACGGTTACAATCCGGGCGCATGACGACGGCGGTGTGGCGAACGGCGGTGTAGATACTTCATCCCCACAAACATTCTCCATCACGGTGAATGCTCCGCCAACCGTGAGCATCGTCAGCCCCACCAATGGCGCGTCGTTCTTTGCGCCCGGCAACTTCGCGCTGCTCGCCGACGCACAGGACTCGGACGGCACCGTCGTCAAAGTGGAATTCTTCTCCGCAACCAACATGATTGGTGAAGCAACTTCAGGCACGCCGTTCTTCACCGTGATGACCAATCTCCCCGTCGGCACCTACAAGCTCGGCGCGAGGGCCACGGATGATTTCGGCGCAACAGGCTCGGCCATCCCCGTCACGGTTAGCGTCATTGAACGTCCGCCACTCACCCTCCTGACTTCGGTGTACTACAACCCGCAGAAGGATTTCTTTGAACAGCGGGTGCGCATCACCAACCCGACTTATTCCACGCTCGACGCTGTTCGTGTGCTCGTGTTCAACCTCACGAACACTCCCGCGATCACGGTACGCAACCGTACTGGTTTCACGAACGACATTCCTTACGTGCAGACGCACGCCGCCGTACCGCCGGGCAGCTTCGTGGACTTGACCATTGAATTTGCCTCGCCGTTGCGGATTCAACCCAACCCGATTCTCCGGGCGGAGTTGGTGCAGCCCGCCGGTCCGGTGGCGCCGCTTCAAGGTACGTTCCAACACGTCAATCGCGGGCTGCTGCTTGCCAACCGCACGTTCCTCATCGAGTTCCCCACGCTCACCAACCGCGTTTACTCGATTCAATACAGCAAGGACCTCATCCACTGGAAGACATCCTCGCCAGCCATCACGGGCGACGGCAATTGGGTGCAGTGGATTGACAATGGCGAACCAAAGACCGACGGCCCGCCCGCCGCCGCCCAAGCGCGCTTCTATCGCCTCATCCTTTTGCCCTGAACGACACTCCATTGATTATGAAATCCAACCGTTTGCTTCTCCGAACGCTGCTTCCCGCAACGACACTTGGAATCCTGTCCGTCAGCGCCCAGCCACTCGCACCCGACCTGCTGATTCCCGCAGTGCTGGAGTCACGCAATCATCTCGATGCCAGCTTTCGCATGGCGTTCAACGTTTCCACGCGCTTCAAGAATGTCGGCGCGTTCACGCCCGGCAACTCGCGGCTCACGCCCGACGGCGACCGGTTCAATTACGACGACGGCTATGTGCTGACAGACTCCACCGGCAATCTCATGGGCTACACTCGCTACTGGGGTTACGATCACGACAGCGGTGCGTTCAGCCAATTACCAGGCGACGGAACCATCCTCATGCACCGCAACAGTTCGACCGGGGCTAGCGCGTCGGGCAAAACGGACGAGCCACAACTCGGCCTGGAACTGGTTTACAGCCGTGAGCTTGGTAGGAACGAAAAGGTGCGCTGGGGATTTGAGACGGCACTCAATTACATGAACGTGTCTGCCCGCGATTCACGGACTTTGTCCGCAGGCGTGACGCGCGCGACGGATGCGTATGCTTTACCTGGACTGGAAGGCGGTGGTTTTGTTTCCCCGCCGCCCGCGCCGTATTACCACGGTGGCGAATTGTCACCCGAGGGCAACCCCGTCATCGGTGCAACGCCCGTTTCGTCCAGCACAGATACCATCATGGCAGACGTCACCGGCTCGCGCCGCTTTGAAGCGCATGTCTTCGGATGGCGGCTTGGCCCGTACATCGAAATGCCTTTGGGCCAGAATGGAAGACTGACTTTGAGCGGTGGCCTGGCGCTCGCCTATGTGAACAGTGATTTTAATTTCAGAGACAGTGTTGCGTTGCCCGGCGTTCCAAGCCTGACCGGGGGCGGCAACCACGACGGCCTGCAGGTGGGCGGATATGTTTCTGGCGGCGTCAGCTACAAACTAGGCAGGTCGTACGAGGTGTTTGGCAACGTGCAGTTCCAGCACGTCGGCACCTACTCTCACCGGGAAAACAGCCGCGCAGCCGTTCTCGATCTAAGCAAGACAGTCGCCGTCAACGTCGGGATAAGCTATTCCTTCTGATTCGCCGGGCACAGCGAACAACTTTCTCCGCTTTCTGGGAAACGCTCTATCCACTCGCCAAAAAAGGTGGAGAACAAAAAAGCGGCGGGCCACAGCCCGCCGCTTTCCTGAAAATCCTACGTCTTACTTCGCGCCTTGATCTATCCAGGCGCGCACCAAACCCACCTGCTCAGGAGTGAGTGGTTTGGGAGGGGGCTGATTACCGGGACCGCCGGGACCACCTGGTCCGCCAGGACCTCGCTTCTTGGGCTTCGGAGGCATCGAGAGTTCAGGATCAAGTTGCGACACGGCGATGAGCAAAGTGCTTTTCACCGCGTTTCCTGTTTCAATGACTTTCCCTTCTTCGCCGCCTTTGAGCAGGGCTTCCAAGCTGTCAACGCGGAGGCCGCCTTTGGCCTTTTTTTCACCACCGTGACATCTTACGCAGGACGCCTCAAAAATCGGTTTGATGTCCTTCTCGTAGGTGATGTCCTTCCGCGCGGAGGCAGGAGGCAGTTTGCTGACGTCAATGGCAAGAGCGGTTGTGCCGATCATCGCCATCGTTGCAATGAGTGCTGTGTGCAGATGTTTCATGGATGTCTCTATTTTTGTTACTGTGCCGTTTATGATGCAGACAACCTCAGAAAGGTTGCCAGCTTTTTTTCTCGATGTTAGGACGCTCAAAAGAGGGTTTTCTTCATTCAATCTTGAAACGACGGTCAAAGCCGTGTGTCCATGAAGTCTTGAACCACGGGTATCCGCTTACCGTTTCGTCGTTTCAATGTGCAACCTGCGCACGTCCACCGCGTCCATGCCCGCAGCGCGAATCGCTTCCATGCCGAGGTCGGTATCTTCGTAGCCACGACAAAACTTCGGATCCACACCAATCAGACGCGCTGCTTCCAGGAAAATATCCGGCGCAGGCTTCTGATTTTTCACCATCTCGCTCGTCACCACGGCATCGAACAAGTGGCGGATGCCGAGCTTCTCCAGCACCTGGCAAATGATCTGTTGCGTTCCACCCGACGCCACAGCCATCGGGATTTTGCCGTGATGTCGTTTTGCGATTTCGACGACGGCGTGAATTGGCTCCACGTCCGCCATCAAGGGCAAATACAACTCCTCCTTCTCGTGAGCGATGGCGATGTGATCCAGCGAACGGCCCTGCTCCTGCGCGAGCATCTTGAGGATATCGCGCGACGGCACGCCGCCGAGCGCGTAAAAACGATCCTCAGTGAAGTGCAGGCTGTGGCGTTGCGTGATGATGCTCCACGCGCGCCAGTGCAGCGGCATGGTGTCCGCCAGCGTTCCATCGCAATCAAAAACAAGTCCTTTGGGCATGAATGTTTTCATCAAATCATTTTCTTTGGAATCCATTTCTCAACGCTGTCAGGCTTGAATGCGTCAAACTTCGTGAACAATTCGTCCGTTGTTCCTGCCACAATGAGTGAATCCAGTTGTTCCTGCCGCACGAATCCCTTCGCCACCGATCCACGCAGAAACTCCACGAGCGAATCGTAATAACCATCCACGTTCAGCAGCGCGCACGGATATTTGTGCAGATGCAACTGCGACCATGTGATTGCTTCAAATATCTCCTCGAATGTTCCAAAACCGCCTGGCAATGCGACGAATCCTTCCGAGAGTTCCGCCATGAGTTGTTTGCGCTCGTGCATCGTCTCGACAAGGTGCAGCCGAGTGAGCCCAATATGCGCGAGTTCCTTTTCAGACATGAAACGTGGCAATACGCCGATGACTTTCCCGCCACAGGAGAGGGCCGCGTCAGCCGCCACGCCCATCAATCCAACATCCGATCCGCCAAAAACCATTTCGATGCCGCGCGCGGCAACGGCTTCGCCAAGCTCGCGTGCCGCGTGTGTAAACGCAGGCGAGTTGCCGTAACTGGAGCCGCAGAAAACGCAGAGCCGTTTCATGGTCAGGTATTCAATGCAGCGAGCCGCTCTTCCATCTCGTTCGTCATAAGCGGCACGATCAATTCATCCAGATCGCCGTTCACGAAATTTGACAGATTGTAGAGCGTGACTTCGATGCGATGATCGGTGACGCGGTTCTGTGGAAAGTTGTAGGTGCGAATCTTTTCACTGCGCTCGCCGGTGCCGACCTGGCTTTTCCGATGTGCGGCATACTTCGCGTCTTCGGCGGCGATCTTGGCTTCGAGCAGGCGTGTCCGCAACACGATCATGGCCTGGGCGCGATTCTTGATCTGTGAACGCCCATCGGCGCACCGAACGATCAAGCCCGTGGGCTTGTGAATGATCTGCACTGCTGAATCCGTGGTGTTCACTCCCTGCCCGCCCTTGCCCGAGGCGCGGCAAACATTCACTTCGATTTCGTCGGGCTTGATCTCAACATCCACTTCCTCTGCTTCCGGTAACACGGCGACGGTGGCAGTACTGGTGTGGATGCGACCCTGCGCCTCCGTTGCAGGCACGCGCTGGACGCGATGCACCCCGCTCTCATACTTGAGGCGTTTGTAAACATCCTCCCCGTTGATCTGAAAAATAATTTCGCGAAACCCACCGAGATCCGACGGACTGGAATCCATGGTCTCCACCTGCCACCCGCGCGCTTCAGCATAACGGTTATACATCCGGTAAAGATCAGCGGCGAACAATGCGGATTCCGAACCGCCCGCACCCGCGCGGATTTCCACGATGGTGTTGCGCGAATCGGTGGGATCGGGCGGCACTATGCCGAACTGCAATTGCAGCGCGAGCTTCTTCTCCACCGCCTCCAGCCTCGTGATTTCCTCCTTCGCCATCAAAGCCATTTCAGATTCCGCAGGCTCGCTCTGGATCAACGCCCGGTTCTCCGCGAGATCAGTCTGGGATTTCAAAAAGCCATCACCCGCGGCGACGAGTTCCTTGAGCCGCGCGTATTCCTTGGAGAGTTCCTGTGCACGCTGGGCGTTGTCAAAAGCCTTGGGATCGCTCAACGAGGCTTCAACCTCGGAAAGGCGACGGCGGAACTTTTCGATGTGCGGACGGAAATCCATTTCGGGTCCTGGCTTGCGTGGTTGGGTCTGGGTTTGTGTCGGAAGTGTGACGCCGGATTCTTCCGTCGTAAGCGACCGGCACTCCTCAAAAAAGAAACCGCCCGCACCCCGACGAATCGGTGGAGCGGGCGGTGTTCTGGAAAACCCTACTTCTTCTTTTTCTTCGTGGCCTCGAAAGCGACCTGCGCGGCGGCTGTCTTGGCGGCACGCTGCTGGAACTTGTCCACGCGGCCTGCGGTGTCCACAAACTTCTGCTGGCCCGTGTAAAACGGATGGCAGGTGTTGCAAATGCCGACGATGATCGTGGACTTGGTGGAACGGGTCTTGATCACGTTGCCGCAGGCGCAACGGATTTCCGCGTCCACATACTTCGGATGAATGTCTGCTCTCATAAAAGGGCGCAAACAATATCAGAGTTGCGCCGACTGACAAGCGGGATTTTGGGGACGAAAACGATCCCGATTATCAGCCTTCTTCGGCATTTCCCACCTGATCCTGTTCTGTGACCGGCTTGACGTGCCCCGTGTTTTGTGTTCCTGTTGGCTTGTTGCAGCCTAAATCCGGCTTCCTTCCTGAGACCGGATGCGGGGGACCCAAAATCCTCAAGACAGCTTGAGGACGGGGCGCAGGAGTTTCGGTAACGAAATTCCAGGCCACTTTCAAGGCCCAGCCCGTCAGCTAACCTCGTCGGCAATTGGAAGGGCGATCCTCTAGCTCCCGCGTGTGCGGGAAACCAAGGTCACCCCGAAAAGAAATGCGTCGCGTTCGCGCACGGCGATAACCCGTGCGTACACGCGACCACATCGGAGATGGGTTATGACAACGAACAATGTCCTGTTGGCAATCGGTGAATTCAGTCTGGGTCTTCATGTCGCGTGGTATTGGTGGGTGCTGGGTTTCGCCGTGCTCGTGCTGCTCTCCAGCTTCGTGCTCATCCGCGAACGGCAGGTCGGTATTGTGGTGAAACGTTTCGGCGCGCAGTCGCTTGCGCCCGGACACCTCATTGCACTCGCCGACGAAGCAGGGTTGCAGGCGGACGCGCTCGCGCCGGGATTGCACTTCGGCTACTGGCCGTGGCAATACCGCGTCATCAAAGTGCCCGTTACTGTTGTGCCGCAGGGCGAAATTGCGCTCGTGCTGGCTGCGGACGGAACATCGATCCCAAGCGAACGCATCCTTGGCAAGGTCGTTGATTGCGACAATTTCCAGGATGCGCGGAAGTTTCTGGTGAATGGTGGCGAGAAAGGGCGCCAGCTTGGCATTCTTACCGCCGGAACGTATCGCATCAACACGGCTCAGTTTAACATCGTCACGGCAGCCACCGCCGCAGAGCACGGCATGTCGGGAGATCAGTTGATCCTCCAACGTGTGCGTTCTGATCAGGTCGGCATTGTTACGACGCTCGATGGTCGCCCCATTGATGCCGGGGAAATCGCCGGACCAACCATCGCGGGCCATGAGAACTTTCAAAACGCGCAAGCCTTTCTGGATGGCGGTGGTTCGCGCGGTCTGCAGGAACAGGTGTTGTTGTCCGGCACATGGAATCTAAATCCCTGGTTCGCCCAGGTGGAACAGGTGCCGATGGTTCAAATCCCCATCGGCCACGTCGGTGTCGTCATCTCCTTTGTCGGACGAGCACACATGGACGTCAGCGGTGCCGAGTTCAAACACGGTGACCTGGTGAACGTTGGCCACAAAGGTGTGTGGATCTCGCCTCTCTATCCGGGCAAACACCCGATCAACACGCGCGTCATGAAGATCGAGCTCGTTCCCACAACCAACATCGTGCTGAACTGGGCGAACCGCACTGAAGCGCACCATTTCGACGAGAAACTCTCGTCCATCACCGTGCGCTCCAAGGACGGCTTCGCGTTCAACCTCGATGTGTCGCAGATCATCCACGTCGGCGCGCTCGACGCGCCGAAAGTGATTTCGCGCGTCGGTTCGATGCAGAACCTCGTGGACCACGTCCTGCAACCGATTGTCGGAAATTATTTCCGCAACTCGGCGCAGGATTACACCGTGCTCGACTTCCTGAGCGCACGCAGCCACCGGCAAATTGAGGCTGCTGAACACATCCGCGCCGCCATCGGTGCGTATGACGTGCAGGCAATTGACACGCTCATCGGCGACATCAATCCGCCGGCAGAATTGATGACCACACAGACGGATCGCAAGATCGCGGAAGAGCAACGCAAGACCTACGAGACGCAACGCGCCGCACAGGAACAACGGCAACAGCTCGTGCGGCAAACCTCGCTCGCTGACATCCAGCAACAAGTCGTCGGCGCGGAACAAGGCGTGAACATCGCCGAGTTGAAGGCGAACGCGAACGTCAAGCAGGCCACGGGCGAAGCTGAATCCACACGTCTCCGCGCCATTGGCGAGTCCGAGGCCATTCGCGCCACCGGCGATGCTAAAGCCCAAGCGTACCGCGCTGGCGTCGAGTCCATCGGCGTGCAGGGCTACACCGTCATGCAGTTGATGCAGATCATCGGTGAACGCAACGTGCGAATCGTCCCGGACGTCGCCGTGACCGGCCAGGCTGGGGGCAACGGCCTCGTGGACGGACTGCTCGGCGTGATGCTGAAAGAACAAACCAGGAAAGCGGCGTGACCAATCGGGAGCGGCGGTTGAAACACCGTCGCTCCCAAAACACTTTACCCATGAACAATTACAAACACACCCAACGTGGAACGGTCATCATTGTTGCAATGTTGATCATGTTCGTCATCTTCCTGGTCCTGGGCATTTTCGTCGCACATGAGTTTTTTATCACAGCCCCACTGCTGCTGCTCGGCGTCTGCCTGTTCGGCACGCTCACGATCGAAATCGCCGACGGCGAACTGCGCTGGCGCTTCGGCCCGGGTTTAATCCGCAAACACGTCGCGCTCGCCGACATCGCGACCGCGCGAGTTGTGCGCACAAACTTTCTTGAAGGCTGGGGCATTCACTACAGCCGCTTTGGCTGGCTTTACAATGTCTCCGGCTCCGACGCCGTCGCTGTCACACTCCGCAATGGCAAACGTTTTGCCATAGGCACGGATGAGCCTGAGGTTCTCACGGCGAAGCTCACCACCACAAAGCCTCCCGTCTGATTCCGTCGCATTTCTCTTTATATTTTCTTTACGCGCCGGGGATGTCTTTTGATTACCCAGCGCAGTCTGCAGCATCCATGTTTCTCCTGTGAATACGAACGAAGTGTCACAAGCTAAATGAAACGATTATGACCGACCTGATTTGCATCGCCGTTGTAATTCTGTTTTTTGCCGCCAGCGGACGTTACGCCGGTTGGTGCGAAAAGCTCTGAAGGATCATTATGGAAAACCTCATCATCGGGCTGATTGCCCTCGGACTGTTCGCGTATCTGTTCTACGCGATGGTGCGCCCGGAAAAATTTTAACCAACTACTATGAACTCCTCCGGCTGGATTCAACTCGCCCTCTTTGTCGTCGCGCTTGCCGCGATCACAAAACCGATGGGCCTTTACCTCATGCGCGTGCTCGACGCCAATGGCAAGACGTGGCTCGATCCCGTGCTGAAACCTTTTGAGCGGATCACCTATCGTTTGCTCGGCACGGACGCGAGCAAGGAGCACGATTGGAAGCAATACACCTTCGCCATGCTGTTGTTCAGTCTGGTGAGTTGCGTGTTCACCTATGCGATTCTGCGGTTGCAACATCTCCTGCCGCTGAATCCGCAGGGGCTCGGCCCGCTCTCGCCGCATCTCGCGTTCAACACCGCCGTCAGCTTCACGACCAATACCAACTGGCAGAGCTATGTCGGCGAAACCACCATGTCCTATCTCTCGCAAATGGTCGCGCTGACGGTTCACAACTTCGTCTCTGCCGCCGTCGGCATCGGCCTCGCCGCGGCGCTGGTGCGCGGGATCGCGCGTTCCCCCGGAGCGCGGACGGTCCCCGTCCGCAGCGCGTCGCCGACACCAGCAACTACGCATGATCCAGCAACCGTCGCCAGTGCTGCGAGCCGGGACGGCTCGCGCTCCGCAACCATCGGCAACTTCTGGGTGGACCTCGTGCGCGTCACTTATTACCTGCTCGTGCCGCTCTGCCTGGTGTTCGCGATTTTTCTCGTGTCACAAGGCATGATTCAAAACTTCAAGCCGTACACGAAGGCCAAGCTCGTTGAGTCCTACAAAATCTCCGTCGAGCAGAAGAATGATAAAGGCGAAACCGTCCTCGGCGCGGACGGCAAAACGATCATGGAAGACCAGACCGTGGATGAACAACTCATCGTGCAAGGCCCGATGGCGTCGCAGGTCGCGATCAAAATGCTCGGCACGAACGGCGGCGGCTACGTCAACGCCAACGCCGCGCATCCCTTCGAGAATCCCACGCCGCTCTCCAACTTCATCCAGATGCTGTCCATCTTCAGCATCGGCAGCGGGCTGACGTATTACCTGGGCCGCATGGTCAAGAACCAGAAACACGGCTGGGCCGTGTGGAGCGCGATGACTGCGCTGTTCCTCGCCGGAGTCATCTTCTGTTGGTGGGCCGAGGCCAAAGGCAATCCCATCCATCAACAACTCGGCCTCGCTGCTGCTGACGGCAACATGGAAGGCAAGGAAGTCCGCTTTGGCATCTTCAACTCCGCGTTGTTCGCCACGGTTACCACCGACGCGTCGTGCGGCGCGGTCAATTCCATGCACGATTCGTTCACGGCGCTTGGTGGTTTCGTGCCGCTGTTCAACATCCAGCTTGGCGAAATCATTTTCGGCGGCGTCGGCGCGGGACTCTACGGAATGCTCGTCTTCGTCGTGCTTGCCGTGTTCATCGCCGGACTGATGGTCGGCCGCACGCCGGAATATCTCGGCAAAAAGATCGGCGCGTTCGACGTGAAGATGGCGATGCTGTCGCTGCTCGTGCTGTGCATCTCGATCCTCGGCTTCTCCGCCTGGGCCGCCGTGAGCGAGTGGGGTAAGGCCGGTTTGAACAACCAAGGCCCGCATGGGCTCACCGAAATGCTCTACGCCTTCAGCTCCGCCACCGGCAACAACGGCAGCGCATTCGCGGGGCTCACCGCCAACACGCCGTGGTACAACACCACGCTCGGCCTTGCGATGCTCATCGGTCGCTTCCTCATGATCGTGCCGATCATGGCGATGGCCGGTTCGCTCGTGCAGAAGAAGATCGCGCCGCCCAGCGCAGGAACGTTCCCGGTCTCCGGCGGCACATTCGTCGTGCTGCTGCTCGGCACAATCCTGCTCGTTGGCGCGTTGAACTTCCTGCCCGTGCTGGCGCTCGGCCCAATCGTCGAGCACTTCCTGATGCTCCAGGGAAAATTGTTTTGAGAGGAAATATGAAAAGAGGAATGAGGATACGCGAATCTATCGGAGTGCGCCCGTCCCCGGGCGCAGCAACGTGGAGCGCACGAAAGTCACCGAACGACTTCGCTGCGTGCAAGCGTGCGGCAGTCGCTGCGCCCGAGGACGGGCACACTCCGTCAGAGCGGCAAACACAGCCGCTCGTACGCATCTCGAAAGCGCGCACTTCCCCAAGGCCATTCCTTCGACAACGCAACCAGTCCTGCCTTGGCGGGATTGCTCTCAATGTAGCGACGCGTCCGTCCTTCATGGTCAGCGTCTCGCATGTAAGTGTCCCAATAGCCCTCCTGCCAGAATTGCCCTTTGCGCCCGAGAATCTTATTGGCCTCCTTGGCTGTGTAACCTTTCCACGCGTCCACCAACTGGCTCATCGGCACGTCCTGAACTTGGAAGAGAACGTGAACATGGTTCGGCATGATCACCCATGCCCGAAGATCGTATTGAACGCCGTGGCGGAATCGCAAAGAATCCTCAACCACCTTCGAGATTTCGGGGTGGCGCAAATGACATTCGCCCCGTCCTTTGTCCAAGTAAGCTTCCAATTCAAGCTGTCGTTCGCGGTCTTCTTCAATCGCCAACAACGTCTCCCATTCGCTCCGCAACTCCTCGGGAAACGCATCCGCAAGTCGGAAGGTCACGAACTGAACCAACCCCGGTTCGTCACGGTGCGGCAGATAACCGTTCTCGTGCCAACCGAGAAACCCGTGCTTGATATCCTCCTTGGCGAGCGACTGCGACCATTGCCGCTTGCCACGCACCAAATCCCGCACGCCTGGATTATGGGGCGAACTTGGCAAGCGCTTGGGTTGCTGCTTCACGCCAGAAATCAGAACTCAGAAGCCGTGTTGCTGACAAGGCCAGAATTCGCCAACGCGCCCCAAAATTCCGGAGTGCGCCCGTCTCCGGGCACAGCAACATTCGCAATGCGTAGGTCGGAAAACAATCCACACCTCACACCATTTCAACATTGCTGCGCCCGAGGACGGGCGCAGTCCGTGACTATTATATGACTCACAAAGCTCCATCTCTCTTTGACTGGAACATCGTCGGGCCGGCGTTGGGCGACTCGTTCAAGAAGCTCAACCCACGCCTGATGATCAAGAACCCCGTCATGTTCGTGACGCAAGTCGGCGCGGTGCTGACTACAGTCGGCATCTTCACCGCGCCCGCTGGCGAACGCAGTTTCATCCTGCAACTCGCGATCTGGCTCTGGTTCACCGTGCTGTTCGCCAACTTCGCCGAAGCCGTCGCCGAAGGTCGCGGCAAAGCTCAGGCCGACAGCTTGCGCAAAGCCCGCAAGGACACCATGGCTCGTCGCCTCAAGAATGGTCGCGAAGAAAAAGTTCCCGCACCGGAATTGCAAAAGGGCGACCTCGTCGTGTGCGAGGCGAACGATGTAATCCCCGCCGACGGCGAAGTCATCGAAGGCATCGCTAGCGTGGATGAAGCCGCCATCACCGGCGAATCCGCGCCCGTCATCCGCGAGAGCGGTGGCGACCGCAGCGCCGTCACTGGCGGCACGCGCGTCATCAGCGACCGCATCGTCATCCGCGTCACTGCCGAAAAAGGCCACGGCTTCTTGGATCGCATGATCTCGATGGTCGAAGGCGCGAAACGCCAGAAGACGCCCAACGAAATCGCGCTCACCATTCTGCTCTCGGCGCTGACGCTGATCTTTCTGCTCGTGTGCGTGACGCTGAAACCGTTCGGCATTTATTCCGGCGTCGTATTCTCCGTGCCCGTGTTGATCGCGTTGCTCGTGTGTTTGATTCCGACGACAATCGGCGGTCTCTTGAGCGCTATTGGCATCAGCGGCATTGACCGCCTCATCCGCCGCAATGTCATGGCCACAAGCGGTCGCGCCGTCGAAGCCGCCGGCGACGTGGACGTGTTGCTGCTCGACAAAACCGGCACAATCACGCTTGGCAACCGTATGGCGAGCGATTTCCTCCCCGCGCCCGGCGTCAAAGTAGAACGCCTCGCCGACGCCGCGCAACTCGCGTCACTCGCAGACGAAACTCCCGAAGGCCGCAGCATCGTGGTGCTCGCGAAGGAAAAGTTCGGCCTGCGCGGCCGCGAAGTTGCCGCGCCGCACGCGCACTTCGTTCCGTTCACGGCGCAAACGCGCATGAGCGGCGTGGATTTTGGTGGCGGCGACGCCCTCGTCGCCGATAGTCCGCAGACAGGCACAAATGCGACGAGGGCGTCGCATCCACGCTCCATCCGCAAAGGCGCGGCGGAGTCCATCAAGGTTCACGTGGACAAACTCGGCGGTTCATTCCCGCCCGCCATTACGCAAGCGGTCGAGAGTGTTTCCCGCGCGGGCGGCACACCGCTCGTCGTCGCCGAGGGCCGCGAAGTGCTCGGCGTGATTCACCTCAAGGACGTCGTCAAAGGCGGCATCAAGGAACGTTTCGCCCAACTCCGCAAGATGGGCATCAAGACCGTGATGATCACCGGCGACAATCCGCTCACCGCCGCCGCCATCGCCGCGGAATCCGGCGTGGATGATTTCATGGCGCAGGCCACGCCCGAGGCGAAGTTGAAACGCATCCGCGACGAACAAGCCGCCGGCCACCTCGTCGCCATGACCGGCGACGGCACGAACGACGCGCCCGCGCTCGCCCAGGCCGATGTCGGCGTCGCGATGAATACCGGCACGCAAGCCGCGCGCGAAGCCGGCAACATGGTGGACCTCGACAGCAATCCAACGAAGCTCATCGAAATCGTCGAGATCGGGAAACAACTCCTGATGACGCGCGGCTCGCTCACCACGTTCAGCATCGCCAACGACATCGCGAAATACTTCGCCATCATCCCCGCGATGCTCATGGCGACGTTCCCCGCCATCGCGCCGCTGAACATCATGAAACTCGCGTCGCCGCAAAGCGCGATCCTCAGCGCCATCATCTTCAACGCGCTCATCATCGTGGCGCTGATTCCGCTGGCGTTGCGCGGCGTGGCCTACAAACCCATCGGCGCGCTCGCCATTCTCCAACGCAACCTGCTCATCTACGGCCTCGGCGGCGTGATCATCCCGTTCATCGGCATCAAGGCCATAGATGTCATTATCACCACCCTGAAATTTGTCTGAGCTATGAAACACCTGAGAAACTCCCGGAGTGCGCCCGTCCTCGGGCGCAGCGACGTCCGCACTGTTCAGAGCGCTGGAAAGTTTCAAGCACACTTTGCCTTTGCACATTGCTGCGCCCGGGACGGGCGCACTCCGGGCGGGAGTTTGTCCAACACTCGCCCTCACCCCGGCCCTCTCCCCCGGGGAGAGGGAGAATCGTTCGCCGTCTCACTCGCAAACCTGCCGCTGGATTTGCCATCCACGCTTACGAACAGCCTGAGTCGCCCCATCGCTGTTCCCTCTCCTGGGGGAGAGGGTCAGGGTGAGGGCGGTCGTCAAAACCATCTTTCCCAATAAGCTTATGAAAACTCTATTCTCTGAACTCCGCAGCGCCGTCATGGCAACCATCGTTCTCGCCCTCGTCTGCTGCGGCGT